>JBKOXM010000222.1:0-2749 GCA_046724925.1 Actinomycetota bacterium
GGTCCAGACCGAGGACCGGGCTCTTGTGCACAGGAGAGCCCGGGATCGCCAACGCCGCCACGCCGGTGAGCGCGACCGCGATCAGGCACATCAGGATGACGTGAGACCTGCGTGACGTCACGAGTCGCTCCAGCTTAGCGGGGGATTTCGGGAGTGGAGTCGCCCTCGCCGGCCTCGATAATCCGGGCCACGGCCCGCCGGTCGACGCGAATTTCCGTGCCGGGGGCAACCTCGAGCCGCACCTCGTCCTCGGTCACGGTGCGCACTGTTCCGAAGAGCCCGCCGACGGTCAGGATCTCGTCCCCGGGACTGACGCTCTCTTGAAGCTCCTGCTGCGCCGCGCGACGGCGGCGTTGCGGCTGGATCAGGACGAACCAGATCAGCACCAAGATGACGAGAAACGGGATCAGCTGCGCCATGAGCCTCCAGGTTGGACCGTAGCGGCGGCGCCGAGCCGATCGAGCGCCGCGCGCTTGTAGCTCTCGAGCTCGCCTCGTTCGATCGCCGCCCGAGCTCCGGCGGTCAAGTCGAGCACGAATCGCAGATTGTGCAGCGTCAGGAGCCGTAAGCCGAAAAGCTCGTCTTGATTGACGAGATGGCGAACGTACGCACGAGTGAAGTCCCGGCAGGCCATGCAGTTGCAATCCTCGTCGAGTGGCCGTTCGTCTCGCGCGAAGCGAGCGTTGCGCATGTTCAGCCGTCCCTCCCAGGTCAGCGCACTTCCGGTGCGCGCCGTCCGAGTCGGCAGGACGCAGTCGAACATGTCGATCCCGCGCTCGATCACCTCCAGGATCCCCTCCGGGTCGCCGATCCCCATGAAGTAACGCGGACTGTCGGCCGGCAGGAGCGGCGCCGCCCAGGCGACCGTGTCGAACATCACCTCGCGCGTCTCGCCGATCGCGAGACCTCCCAACGCGTAGCCGTCCAGATCGAGCTCGTTCAGCCCGGCGATCGAGCGGCGGCGCAGCTCGGGGTCGCTGGCGCCCTGGGAGATCCCGAAGAGCAGCTGGTCTTCCGCGCGCTGACCCGCGGACTGCCGCCTCGCCCATAACGTCGTGCGCCGGACGGCCTCCTCGAGCTCCGGGATCGGGACGTCCACCGGAGGGCAGATGTCCAGGCACATCGCGATGTCCGAGCCGAGCCGAGCCTGGACCTGGGCCGCGAACTCCGGCGTGAAGCGAGCCTCGTCGCCGTCGTAGACCGAGCGAAAAGTGACCCCCTCGTCGTCCACGGCGAGCAGCGTGTCGCGGAGCGAGAACACCTGGAAACCGCCCGAGTCAGTCAGGATCGGGCCGTCCCAGCCCATGAACGCGTGAAGGCCGCCGAGCTCGGCGATCACGTCCTCGCCGGGCCGGAAGTGCAGGTGGTAGGTGTTTCCCAACACGATCGTGGCGCCGACGTCTTGGAGCTCGTCGGGGGAGACGCTCTTGACCGTCCCCTTCGTCCCGACCGGCATGAATGCGGGCGTCGGGACGTCCCCGTGAGCCGTGCTCAATAGACCTGCTCGAGCACTGCCGTCCGTGGCGATGACTTCGAAGTTCTTCACCAGTGGAAGTCTTCCAGGGGGAGACCCCTCTGAAAGTGCGCAGGACTTTCAGCGGATAAGCATTGCGTCGCCGAACGAGTAGAAGCGGTAGCGCTTCGCGATCGCGAGCTCGTAGAGCTCACGCGTCTCATCCACTCCCGCGAACGCCATCACGAGCGCGAGCAGGGTCGAGCGAGGCAAGTGGAAGTTCGTCAGCAGGGAGTCCACTCGGCGAAACTCGAATCCGGGCGTGACGAAGAGCTCCGTCCGACCGCTGAGCGGGCCGCCTCGGGCGAGGGTCTCGAGCACCCGCACTGTGGTCGTGCCGACCGCGAGCACCCTTGCGGCCTTCCGGATGCGCTCGTGGGCGTCCGCGCGGACCTCGTAGCGCTCTCCGTGAATTCGATGCTCGGACAGATCGTCGACTGTGACCGGGCGGAACGTGTCGAGCCCGACGTGCAAGGTGACGCGTTCGACGTCGAGCCGAGCGAGCAACTCAGGCGTGAAGTGCAAGCCTGCGGTCGGTGCTGCCGCCGAACCTTCGTCGCGCGCATAGACCGTCTGGTAGCGCTCGGGGTCGGCAAGCGGCTCCGTGATGTAGGGCGGAAGCGGCGTGTCGCCGGCCGGGTCGCCCTCGAGCCGGACCCGCCAGCGGCCCTCACCGAGGTGCTCCAGCAGCTCGACCGGCCCGTAGCGCCGCCCGGCGCGCAGCCTGCGCGTCGGACGCGCGAGCGCCTCCCAGACGCCGTTCTCCTTCGAGCGCTCGAGCAGGAGGACATCGCCCCGCGGCCGCTCGAACGGGATACGGGCCGGCACGACCCGCGTGTCGTTGACGACGACGAGCTCGTCGTCACCAACCTCCGAGGGCAAGTCCGAGAAGCCCCGGTGCCGCACCGCGCCTGTCGCTCGCTCGTAGACGAGAAGTCGCGACTCGTCTCTCCGCGCGGCCGGATGCTGCGCGATCAGCTCGAACGGAAGCCGGTAGTCGAGCTCGGACGTCTTCATCCGAGCTCAAACCTAGTCCGCGAACGATCCGTCCGAGCCGCGCAGTAGCCTCGCACCCCATGACCGAGGAGACACTGACCCGGGCACGGCAACGAATCGCCGAGGCGGTCGAAGCACGGGCTGAGTCTGCGGATGTCGCCGCCGCACTCGATCGCGCCCGCGAGGGGATCGAGGCGCTGGCGCAGCCGACCTCGGAGCTCGAAGCGACCCTCCCAGGCC
>JBKOXM010000092.1:0-7344 GCA_046724925.1 Actinomycetota bacterium
CTTCTTCAGCCTCGACTACGTCCGCGACCGGGTCCAGGACACCCTGGAGGAGGCCGATCTCGCTCGCATCAATCTCGTCCTCGAGGAGCTCAACGGCGCGGTGGGCGACGAGGATTTCGCAGCGGTCGAGGAGACCGCCGGACAGCTTCGAGAGATCGTGGCGGAGCTATGAGTGCTCGTGCCAGCGCTCCGGCTCGATCAGCGCCGTGACGCGCTTGCGCTCGCGGTTCCGGTACGGCGCGCCCCGGTAGCGCTGTGAGAGCCGATCGATGTCGCGAAGCCCCTTGTCGTCGCGAAGCTCGACCACTCTGCCGAGGACGGTGACGGCGCGATACCAGTCTCCGAGGTCGAGCACGGTGACGGCCACCCGCGGGTCGCGCCGCATGTGGCTCAGGCGCAGGCGCTCGAAGTCCATGTTGACGAGGATGCGGCCGTCGTCCCAGTCGTACCACGTCGCAGCCGAGTACGGCGCGCCGTCCGACCGCACGGTGGCGATCACCGCGGCATGTGGCTCCTGCAGGAACTCGACGAGCTCGGCGGGAAGGGGCGCGCGCGGCACGGCGCCAGTCTAGTGTCGGTGCAGCGAGGTGAGGGGCGGGGGAAACCCGCCCCTCACCTCTGACCTACGCTCGTCCTATTCGTCCGTGAGGTTCGACCACAGTGCCGCCTGGCCGATGAGCGGCCACTCGCGCTCGGCGTCCCCTCGCGAGAACGGATTCGTGGCCAGGCCGAGGTAGCGGCTGCCCACGAGCGTGCTCCCGTGAACGATGATCGGGGAGCTCGCGGCCTTCCGGTCCCGGTCCCGCCAGAGGCCGGCCACGAACATCGAGCTGACGCTCGGGAGGTATCGCCCATCCACCGTCGCGCCGGTCGGCAGAGACGAGAACCATGTCACGTCCGACGGCAGGTAGACGTTGTCGGTCCCGCGGTAGCCGCCCGTGAGCGGACCGCTCGCGCCGACGTTGTCCCAGAGCGCGATGCCGCCGCCCGCGCCGTCGCTGCCCTGCGTCAGGCTGCCCTTGAGCAGCGCTGGGTGCGCTCCGGTCAGGAAGGCGAAGTTCGACGCGGACTGGCCCGTCCCGATGTAGCCGCCGCCCCGCTCGAAGAAGGCGCGGAGGCGGTCGCGCGCAGTGTTGCCTTGCGGATAGGTCTGGCCGGCGTTGTAGATGGCGTCGAAGCTCGCCAGGGGGTCGGTCGGCGAGTTCTGCAGCGAGCTCGCTCCGCTCGTGACCGACACGAAGCCGATGTCGGGGCCGAAGATCCGGCGGAGCGACCACGACGTGTCGGATTCCGACGGGTTGGAGCTGTTGACGAGGATCGCGACCCGCGGCGCCTCGTCGAGCTGTGTCGCCGCGGGGGTCGCGCCGAGGCCTTGCTCGAAGAAGACGCCGGCGGCCTTCCCGGCCGCCTCGAGGGCGACCACGGTCGCCGCGTCGCCGGGGAAGATCAGCGAGCCAGCAGGCATCGGACCGGCGGAGACGCTCGTGAACGGGGCCTCCGCGACCTCGCCGTCGACCCCGCTTCGGAGCACGTCGAGGACGGCCCGGACCTCCGCCGCTCCCCTGACCGTCACGGCGTACCAGTCGGCCGGGCCGGCGCGCACCCCGCCCTGGAGCGCGTTGACGGCGACGACCGGCGTCGTCACGGGGTTGAAGGACGCGTCGCCTGCAGGGACCTCGATAACGTCCGCGCCCCAGAGCGACCCGTGGCTCCAGGCACCCGGCGGCGCGTAGAGCTGGCTGATCCGCTCGGAGATGTCCTGCCCGGCCGCCAAGGCGGTGTACGCAAAGCCGCGAAAGGCCTGCTTCATCGGGACAACGTAGGACCCCGCGGGGAACCTCGTGCCGCTCCAGACGATGTCAGCCTCGCTTCGGCCCACCTCGACCCCGTTGTGCAGCAGCCACTCCACCAGCCGGTTCGCCTCGGCGTCGCTGCGCTGGACGCCCCGGTCGGGAGAGACCTGATCAGCGGACCCTCCGACGAATGGGATCAGGAAGGCCTTGGGGTACTCGACCATCCAGTTGTGCTGATCCTCCGTGAACCCGCGGCTCGCGACCAAGGGGTCGTCGCAGCAGTTCGGCCGGTCCGCGCCCGTCACGCCGCGCCGGAAGATCTCCAGCTGATCGGCGAGGACGGCGTTCCGGTGGTCGATCCAGAAGTCGGCCGACGAGTAGAAGATGACGTACTGCTCGCGCTTCGATCCCAGCCTGCCGCCGCAGGCTGCGTCGTTGCACATCTCGACCGTGGAGCCGTCGACGCCGAAGAACGCTCCGTAGGTCTGGCTGTAGAACGGACCCCAGTCGTCCCAGCCTTCGGCGACGGCCGGGCCCCCGTTCTTGCTCCCGCTGACGCCGCGCTCGTCCCACTGGTTGACCGGCCGCTGGATGGTGCGGCCGATCGCCTCGATGGCCGCCTGGTTGGCGTCCAATCGACGCTGGTTCCAGTACAGGAACTTGTCGTACTCCAGCCCGGGATTGTGCGGCTTCGTCAGGCCGTCGACGAGCGTGGGGTTGTAGTACCCGTGCAGGTAGAGCCCCGCCGGCGCCAGCCACTCGAGCTGGAAGGCGGTGTTGGCCTGGATCTCGGGCTGGGACTGGACGAGCAGGTCGCGGTTCATGTCGAACCGGTTCTCGTTCTGCCGGCGGCTCGCCGCCCGCCCGTCGGGGTTCGCGGTCGGGATGACGACGACGATGGCGTGGTCGAGAAGCTCGTCGACCGTGTCGTTCGCCCCACGGGGCAGCGTCACGAGGTCGCGGATCGCCTGCATCATCGCGTCGGTGCCCTCGGGCTCATTGCCGTGGATGTTCGCCTCGATGAACACGGGCAGCTTGACCTCGTCGCCCCAGGACGCGAGCAGACTCTGGGCCTGGGCCGGGTCCGTCAGCATGAGCCCTCGAAGCTGTTGCCAGCGCGCGTAGTCGCGCTGCTGCTCCGGCGTCTCCAGCGCGTTGACGACCACCCCGAGGAGGTCCCGTCCGAGGACGGACTTCCCGATGACCGAGTAGCTGAGCCGGTCCGGCACCCCGGCCGCGGCAGCCTCGGCCTCGAACTGCTCGAGCGTGCAGCGAATCGCCGCGTACGGGATCAGCGCAAGCGGCGCTGCCTGCGGAACGTTCTCGCTCCCGACCGGAGCACACCACTCTTCGCCGTACGTCGGGCCAAGCCCCGGTGAGACCGGGTTTCCGTCCAGCGGCGGCCCCACCTGGGCGCCGGACGGCGAGGCAAACGCGATCGCCGCGACCACAAGGGCGACGGCGGTCGAGATGGACAACCTAGTAGATCGCCTGACTGCTCCCTGCAACGGGAACACCCCCTTCCCTCGAAGCGCCGTCAACCGCCCCGGCGGCGCATCCTCGGACAATGATTCGGCCGGACCCTAACGGGTCGCTGCGCCCTGTGCCGAGGTGCGGGTCAGGCGACGGCTTCGAGCTCGGCTCCCTCGGCGCCCTCGAGCATCACGGAGGCAACGACGTCGAAGGCGGCGCTCCAGGCGCGCTCGTACTCCGGCTTCCAGTCGTCGCCGGCGATCGCCGCCATGGACGCGATCAGCGCCGCGCCGACGACGGGGTAGTGCTCGGGCCTGGCGCCGTAGGCGACGTGGCGTGCGCCGAGGTCACGAAGCTTGGGGACGATCGCCTCGAGGTTTCGGAGGGACTTGCGCAGGAGGACGAGCGCGCCCAGCAGCATGGTCTTCTGCCGCTTCATGTCGCTCGGGAAGAGCGGCCGCACCGCGGGCGCCGCGGCGAAGAGGCGGGAGTAGAACTCGTCCATGAGCTCGTCGCCGCGCGGGGCGACGAGGTCGAAGCTGGTCTCGAGGGCTTCCAGGTCGAGGGTCATCGTGAGGCTCCTGGTCGGGGTGACGCGGTCGTCAGGGAGCCTCGCGTCTCGGCGGGCCCGGCACGAGGGTGTCAGCCGGAGAGTCGTCGGCGGCCGGCCGCCGAGCGCCTGTCGGTGAACCCGAGCACGAGGCGGCGCTGCGGCAGCTCGCCGACGCCGTCACACGAACGAAAGGAGAAGCCTGATGTGGGTCAAGGCGACAGCAGGGACGAGCTGATGGAGCTCCTCGGCGCCTGACGCGCCGACGCAGCGAGAAGGGGCCGCCTCGAGCGGCCCTCCTCGTCTGTTCAGCGCGGCGGCGCCTCCTTGCGGGCGCGGCTGGGAGCGACCCGGGGAGGCTCGTCCGGCTGCTTCGGGTAGACGGGCGGCCAGGGCGCGTCTTTGAGGCCGGCGGCTCGATCGCGCTCATGGAGCGCGAGAAGCGGATCGAGCGACTGCGGCCGCTCGTCCATGTCCACCCACGGGTCGCCCTGCGCGGCGAGCCGCTCGGGGACGCTCGCGATCGTCAGCTCGTCGGGGTGCAGCGCATCGACCTCGTCCCAGGTGAGGGGAGCTGACACCTGGGCGCCGGGGCGGGCCCGGACGGACCAGGCGCCGAAGACGGTCTTGTGCGGTGCGTTCTGGTTGTAGTCGACGAAGATGCGACGGCCGCGCTCCTCCTTCCACCACGCCGCGGTGATCAGGTCGGGACGGCGGCGCTCGAGCTCGCGAGCGGCCGCGACTGCCGCGGCGCGCACCTGGTAGGAGTCCCAGCGCGGCTCGAGCCGAACGTAGACGTGGAGGCCCCGGTTCCCTGTGGTCTTCGGGTAGCCGACGATCCCGAGCTCGTCGAGCAGGCCGCGTACCTCGGCGGCCGCGGCACGCACGTCCTCGAACGTCACTCCGGGCTGCGGGTCGAGGTCGAGCCGCAGCTCGTCCGTGACCTCGGGGCGCTCGCTCAGGTGGGGCCACACGTGGAAGCCGAGACAGGCGAGATTCACCGCCCAGGCGACGTGTGCCATGTCCGCGAGCACGAGCGCCCGCGAGGTCGTCCCGTTCGGCGTCGTGACGATCGTCGTCTCCAGCCACTCCGGCGCCGATTGCGGGACGCGCTTCTGGAAGAACGAACTTCCTTCTGCCCCGTGGGGGAAGCGCTGCATGAGGGCCGGCCGCCCACCGGCGGCGCGGAGGAAAGGCTCCGCGACCGCGAGGTAGTACCGCACCAGGTCGAGCTTCGTCTCCCGGCGCTCCCGGAAGAAGACCTTGGCCGGGCTCGTCACCGTGACGGCGCGGCCGTCGATCTCGAGGTCGTGCTCATCCGTAGCCAAGCCCACACCGTAGCCCACGTCCGAAACGATGAGTTCCGGCGTCCGCGGCCGTCGAAGGATCGGGAGGTGGACCACATGCGCAAGATCATCAACTCGACCATCTCGCTGGACGGCGTCATCGAGAATCCGCAGGACTGGCCGGCGAGCGAAGTCAAGGACGAGACCGGAACCACGATCCAGACCGAGCTCCTGAAGACCGGCGTCGTGATCCTGGCCTACGCGAAGGAGTCATCGTGACCGCCGCGGGGGTCGACGTCGACGCCGCCGAGCGATTCGTCCTCGCCAACGCCCGCCTGCTCGACCGCCACCGCCTGGCAGTCCTTCTCCATGGCGCACCGGTCGACCCCGTCCTCGCTGCGCTTCGCGCGTACCGGAACGCCGACGGCGGTTTCGGCCACGCGCTCGAGCCCGACATCCGCACTCCGGAAAGCGAGCCGTCCGCGACCCTGCACGCGCTCGAGGTGCTCGCCGAGGTAGGCGCGCTCGACGACCCGATGGTCTCCGACGCCGCCGCCTGGATCGCGACCGTCGCCGAGCCGGACGGCGGCGTGCCGTTCGCGCTGCCGACGGCCGCCGCGTCGCCGCACGCCCCGTTCCTGACGCTCCCGCCCTCGCCCGGCGGCTCGTTCCTCACGTACGCGCTCGCCGGCGTGCTATGGGAAGCGGGCGTCGACGACCCATGGCTCGCGCGCGCCACCGAGTGGTGCTGGGCCGACCTCGAGCGCTCCGACGAGCTCGACGCCTACGGGGTGAAGTTCGCGCTCGACTTCCTCGACGCCGTTCCCGACGGGGGACGCGCCGCCGAGGCCGTCGGGCGCCTGCGCCCGCACCTCGAGCCGGACGGGTCGATCCCGGTCCGCGGCGGCACCGCGGACGAGCGGCTCAACCCGCTCATGCTCTCGGAGCGGCTGGGGGCGCGCAGCCGTGTTCTCTTCACCCAAGACCAGATCGAGGCCGACCTCGATCGCCTGGCACGCGAACAGCAAGAAGACGGCGGCTGGACGTTCGACTACCTCGCCTGGTCGGCAGGACAATCCGTGGAGTCGCGCGGGATCGTGACGTTGCTGGCGCTGAGCACGCTGTCCGCGAACGGGCGCCTCGAGCTGCCTCTGGCCTGAGATGAAAATCGGCATCGGACTGCCCGCCGCGGTCCCGGGCACGGACATGACGACGCTCGGGCAGTGGGCCGCGGACGGAGAACGTGCGGGCTTCGCCTCCGTCGGGGTCTTCGACCGTCTCGTCTACGACAACCTCGAACCGCTGACGGCGCTGGCGGCCGCCGCCGCCTGCACCGAGCGCATCGAGCTAATGACCACGGTGCTCTGCGTCGGCTGGCGCAAGAACCCGGTCCTCCTGGCCAAGCAGTTGGCCTCGGTCGATCGGATCTCCGGCGGACGCCTGACGGCGGGTCTCGGGCTCGGCGGGTGGCCGGAGGATTTCCGGGCGAGCGAGGCGCCGCAGTCCCCCAGGGCATGGGAGTCGACGTTGGCGGCGCTGGCGCGGGCCCCGGCCGCAAGGCGGCTCGCGCTTCTGTTCGGAGGGCTGGCGCCCGCTGCGTACGAGCGGGCGGCCGCGCGCGGCGCGGGATGGGTGGCGCCGCTCTTCGGGCTGTCCGTCCTCGAGGAGGGCAGAGCGGCCGTGCTGACGGCGTGGGCGGAGGCGGGCCGGCCGGAGCAGCCACGGATCGTGACCGGGCGCTACTTCAGCCTCGGCAACGACGCCGACGCTGTCGCCGATGAGTACATCCGCCACTACTACGGTGACGAGTTCTACGCGGCGGCCCGGGCCGACACCCTGACCGGGACCGAGCAGCTGCGTGCGGAGCTCGCAGCGCTCGAGGCGGCGGGGGCGACGGACGTGGTGCTGTACCCGGCCTCGGGCGGGCTTGAACAGGTCGTCCTGCTCGCCGAGGCCCTCCGGGAGGCCGGTTTCCCTCCGGCTCGCGCCGATCGCTGAGAGCCGGCGTCGGTTCTACGCAGCCTCGGCTTCGGGCTCGGCCTCCTCGACCGCGTCCGACTCGGCCGCGGGCTCGGCGTGTGAGCGCCCGCGCAGCGAGGTGACGAGGACGCCCAGCACCGCCGCGATCACGGAGACGACGATCGCCGCTCGGAAGCCGTCGAGGAGCGCCTGCGGCGACCCGTCGGCTCCGGTGTTCGCGTTGTTCACCGCGGTCACGACGGCGAGCACGAGCGCGCCGCCG
>JBKOXM010000161.1:0-2373 GCA_046724925.1 Actinomycetota bacterium
CGCATAGGCAGCGAGCACGATCAGCCACGGACGTCGGAGTGGCTCGGCTTGGAGATGGCGAAGAGCCTCGAGCGCACCGCGCGCGTCGATCCGCTCGTCGAGCACGTCTTGGACGAGATCGTCGAGCCGCGCAATCGCATCCAGGTCGACCGGCGTCGGTCGCGCGCGAAACGAGTAGGTGCGCTGCCACGGAGGCGCTCCGAGGGAGACGTCGACGAGCGTCGGGGTCACGGAGACCTCGGCGGCGGTAAGCCCTAGGGAATGCGCGAGTGCGAGCACGCGTTCCTCGAGCTCGGCCGTCGGGTAACCGGCCTGCTGGCCTGCGCGGGCGAAGCTGAGGAGAAAGTCGACGGCGGGCGAGGACGGCTCTTGCGCCCCCTGCTCGACGCCGGTCGGCTGCTCCAGCGGCATGCCGCGGACCTAGCTCTCGGCTGACGGACTCAGCTGCGCCTCTGCGGTCGACGGCGGCGGCCACCCACGCATGCGCTTCCAGACGAGATCCAGGACGACCGCCAGGAGCGTCATGCCGACGATGGCGGAAAACGTCTCTGGAGCGTTGCGAAGCGTGTCTGCGGCGAAGAATCCGAGCACGATCACGGTCACCGCCATTCCGAGTAGAACGATTGCGGCCGAGGCGCCGGTCTCCGACCGCAACCGGTAGCCGGCGAGCCCGACGAGCAGGAAGACGACGAGCGAGCAGGCACTCCCGACCGAGGCGATCGCGGACAAGTCGACGAAGTTCGCGAGAACGACGGCGAGGATCGCGGTGACGAGCAGGCCCCCGTGCTTGCCGAGCCGTGAGCGAGGGCCGAGCAGAGGAGGAAACTGCCCGATCTCCGCCAGCGAGGCCGTCAGGCTCGCCGAGCCGAACAGCGTCCCGTTCGTCGCGCCGGCCGTCGCGATGAGCGCGGCGACCGCCATCAGCGTGAAGCCGGCGTCGCCGAGGGTCGGCCGCGCAGCCTCGGCGATCGCCGTCTCGCCGTATCCGATTGCCTGGTCGACACTCAGCGTCCCGAAGACGCCGATCGCGATGAGCACATAAAGGGCCGTCGTCAATCCCAGCGCGAGAGCCACCGCTCTCGGAAGCTCGCGCTCGGGGTCGCGGAGATTGGCGACCGTGAACGTCATCACGCCGAAGCCGAGGAAGGCGAAGAACGTCAGGGCGATGCTCGCGACGATCTTCGAGAACGACGGGTAGCCGCTGAAGGCAAGGAGGTCGAAGTCGACATCGGAGACCGTCACGGCGATGAACACGGCGAATACGGCCAGCAGGACGACGACCATCACAGACGCGACCCGCGCGACGATCGTCGCCCCGGTCAAGTTCACGAGGGTCATCGCCACGATCAGCAGCGATGCGAATAGGTTGTCCCAGCCGCTCCAAGCATCGTCGCCGACGAACAGCGTGGTTGCGTAGCTCCCGAACGAGACGGCGAGCATCGCGGCCACGACGACGAAGGCGGCGGCGTAGCCAAGCCAGGAAGCGATCCCGAGCAGCCGCCCGTTCCCGAAGCCCTGCAGCAAGTACTCGATCAGCCCGCCGGACGACGGATAGCGGATCCCGAGCTTGACCACGTTGTATGCGAGCAGCATCGTGACGAGCCCGGCGAGGAGGAACGAGAGCCAGACGGCGGACCCTGCAAAGACCGCCGCCTCGCCGAGGAGGGCGAAGATGCCGGCTCCGACCATGGAGCCGATGCCGATGAACGCAGCCCCGCGGACGCTCACGTGTGCTCGGGAATCGGCCGCAGGTCGTCGCGTTCCTCGACCTCCGCCCCCGTGGCAGTCGGCACCTTGAACCCGAGGAACCCGTAGACGACGTCGAGGATCGGGCTTAGCAGGTTGAAGAAGCAGTACGGGAAGTACGAGGCTGTCGAGACGCCGAGTACGCCCGAGATGTAGGCGCCGCACGTGTTCCACGGCACCAGGACCGACGTCACCGTCCCGGAGTCCTCGACCGCACGCGACAGAGCCTCCGGCGCGAGGCCACGCCGCTGGAACTCGCCGCGGAACATCCGGGCGGGCAGGACGTCGGCCACGTACTGGTCCCCTGCGATCACGTTGAGCCCCACCCCGCTCGTGTTGACGGCGAGAATCAGCCCTCCCCGGCTCCTCGCCCAGGTTACGACGGGGAGGAGAAGCCGCTCGAGGAAGCCGGCGTGCTCGAGGATCGCCGCAAACGAGAGCGCCGCCAGGACGAGCCAGACGGTCGTCAGGAGGCTCGCCATGCCGCCGCGCGAGAAGAGCTGGTCGATCGCGGGGTTGCCCGTCTTGCTGACGAAGCCCGTCGCCATTGCGCCGTAGACGCCCTTGATACCGGTCGCGACGGGGCCGAGGGTGGGGTCGTCGACGAATGCCTTCACCACCGTCCAC
>JBKOXM010000229.1:0-2571 GCA_046724925.1 Actinomycetota bacterium
GACCTACTTCGCGCCATACGAGCGAAAGGCGTCCCCCACGCTCGACCGCGTGCTGGTGGTCGGGGCCGGCGCAGGCAGCGACGTCGCGATCGCGCTTCGGCAGGGAGCGAGACATGTCGATGCCGTCGAGATCGACCCGGTCATCGCCGACATCGGACGCGATCAGAACCCCAACCGCCCGTACTCGAGCCGGCGGGTCGAACTCCATGTCGACGACGGCCGTGCCTTCCTCGAGCGCACCAAAGGCCGGTACGACCTGATCCTGTTCGCACTGCCGGATTCACTCACGCTCGTAGCCGGTCAATCCTCGCTTCGACTCGAGAGCTATCTGTTCACGCGCGAGGCGCTGGAGACGGCTCGTCAGCACCTGACGCCGTCTGGAGTCTTCGCGATGTACAACTACTACCGCGAGCCCTGGCTGATCGACCGCCTCGGACGCACGCTCGAGGAAGCGTTCGGCCGCGCACCGTGTATCGATTCTGCGCGCGGCCTGTTCGCCCTTTTCACGGCGTCGACCGATCCCGGCGCGCTCCGGTGTGCGACGACCTGGCGCCCCACCGTCGACCCCCCTGCGCCGGCCCGCGACGATTACCCCTTCCTTTACCTCAAGGATCGGCGCATCCCCGACTTCTATCTGGTCGCGCTGGGACTGATCCTGCTCGCGTCCCTCGTTCTCGTCCGCCTGTTGGGCGGACCGTTGCGCCAGATGACCGGCTACCTCGACCTCTTCTTCATGGGCGCCGCGTTCCTGTTGCTGGAGACGAAGAACGTCGTCCAGTTCGCGCTCCTGTTCGGAACGACCTGGTTCGTGAACGCACTCGTATTCGCCGGCATCCTGATCGCGGTCCTGGCGGCGGTTGAGATGGCGCGGCGCGTCGACCTGCCACGACCGGGCTTTCTCTACGGCGCGCTCCTGACCGCGCTCGCGATCGCCTTCCTCGTGCCGCAGCGCGCACTGCTCGAGCTCGACGTCGTGCCGCGCTTCTTCGCCGCCGTCCTGCTCGCCTTCACGCCGATCTTCCTCGCCAACCTCGTCTTCGCGCAGCGCTTCAAGAACGTGAGCTCCTCCGGTGTCGCATTCGCCGCGAACTTGCTCGGGGCGATGGTGGGAGGCGTACTGGAGTACGCCTCGCTCATCGTGGGTTACCGCTCGTTGCTGGTCGTGGCCGGCGTGCTCTACGGCCTCGCGTTCGCGTTCGGGCGCCAGCACCTCGCCGCGCGGAGCGCGGCCCCAGCGCCGGTGCGAGCGATCAGCCGCTGACCGCGGGTTCTACTCCGAAGCGCTCGAGCGCCAGCCTCGCCGCCTCTTGTTCGGCGGCTTTCTTCGAGGGGCCGGTGCCGACTCCAGCCTCGTCGCCGTCCACCATCGCTGCGCAGGTGAAGCGCCGGTCGTGCGGCGGGCCCTGGACGTCCAGAACGCTGTAGCTGACCTGGAGCCCACGGCGCGCCAGGGCTTCTTGGAGCTCGGTCTTGTAGTCGACGTGCGTCGTAGCCGCATACTCGATTCGGTCGGCGAACGCGTCCACGATCGCGGGCTCGATCCGCTCGAAGCCATGCTCGAGAAACAATGCCGCCAGCGCCGCCTCGAGCAGCGCGGCGAGCACGTTGCGGTTGCGAGTGAGACGCTGGAGCTCCTCTTCGGGGACGCTCGAGCCTCGTTCTCCCAGCCTGCTCCCGAGCCCGAGCTCGCGGGCGACCACAGCGCAGCTCGCCCGCGAGACGACGTGCGAGCGGATCTTCGCCAGTCGCCCTTCGGTGAACTCGGGATAGCGCTCGTAGAGCGCGCGGGCAACGGCCAGCTCCAGCACGCTGTCGCCCAGGAACTCCAGTCGTTCGTAGGAGGACGCGCGGTCAGGCGCCCAGGAGGAATGCGTGAAGACGGGTTCCAGACGCTCGGACGGCAGCGCGTCGATCAGCCCCTGCAGCGCCGCGGCTCGCGGGTTGTCGTTCGAAACAGCCTTCCCGGTGCTCAAACCGTCCTGCGGGCGGCGCCTTACTGGTGGCCGGTGACGTAGTCGACGGCCTGCCCGACGGTCTGGATCTTCTGAGCGTCCTCGTCGGAGATCTTGATCCCGAACTGATCCTCCAGCTCCATGATCAGCTCGACGAGATCGAGCGAGTCGGCGTCGAGGTCCTCCTGGAACGAGGCTTCCTCGGTGACCTCGTTCTCGTCCACTCCGAGCTGCTCGGTAAGGACTTCCTTGACCCGCTCGAAGACTTCCTCGCGCGAAGCTGCCATGTCACCTCTCTTGGCCGGTTGTCAGTTCAGAGCGCGGCGATCATACAGCGGTCGCGCGAATTCAAGCGACTCCGGATCTCGCGCAGGCGGCAGAAATCCTCCGTCTGCTAAACGCGCACCTCGACCTGCTCTCCGAGCCGCTCGGAGAGCCTGTCGACGAGGCGGCGCTCCACGCCGCGAGCGGCGAGGCGAATCGCGTTCGCGATCGCGCGTCGCGAGGAGTTGCCGTGTGCGATCACGACGAGCCCGCCTAGTCCGAGCAGGTATGCGCCGCCGTAGGTATCGGGGTCCAGACGCTGGCGCAGGCGGCGGGCCGCGGGCTGGATCAGGGC
>JBKOXM010000045.1:0-4693 GCA_046724925.1 Actinomycetota bacterium
GCACTTCCTCGCACTTACCGAGGAAGCGCGCGCGAACGTGCGTGCGGAAGCGCTTCGCGGCGGGAGGGAATGGCACGACCGCTTGGAGCGGGAGCACGACAACCTCCGTGCGGCACTCGACGCGCTCGAGGCGTCAGGCAAGACAGAGTTCGCCCTGCGCCTAGCGGCGGCATTGACGGAATTCTGGGTAGGAAGGGGCCACGTAGCCGAGGGCCGCCGGCGTCTCGAGACGGCGCTAGTTGCCCACCAGCCGCCCACGGCGACGCGCGCCGATGCTCTGAACGGTGCGGCCGAGCTGGCGCTCGTTGCGGGCGACAATGCGGCGGGAAAGCTCCGGGCCGAGGAGGCGCTGGCGATTCACCGCGCTCTCGGCGACGCCTGGGGCGCGGCTGTGTCCTTGCAGAAGCTCGGTTACGTACTCAACGAGGACGGCGATCGGGCGACGGCGCGGAAGCTGCTGGAGGAGAGCATCCAAGGCTTCCTCGACGCCGGCGACGAGGATTATGCGCGGTGGACGACTCGCACCCTCGGCTGGACCTACCATGCGGCCGGCGACCTCGAGCGCGCCCGCGTACTGCACGAGGACAACCTTCGCCGGGTGCGTCTGCTGGGGAACGAACCGCTCGAGGCGTCGCTGCTCGGTTCGCTTGCCATGATCGCTGTTCAGCAAGGCCGGATCCAAGACGGACTCGCACTGCTCAAGGAGAGCCTTCCGATCTGGCGCGAACTCGGCGATCCCGTCGGGCTCGCAATCGACCTCTGCCACGTCGCCCACGCGCTTGCCCTCGGGAGAAAGGCATGGCCGGCCGCCCGGCTGCTCTCGTGCTCGGAGGCGCTTCTCGACGAGATCGGCGGACGCGAGTCCTTGGGTCGCGACGATGAACGAGGAGACCCTTACGGCCATCCGCAGTCAACTCGACGAAGTCTCGCTCGCCGATGCCTGGCAGCAAGGTCGGATGCTGACCCCCGACGAGGCGGTTGCACTGGCCCTCGATTCGGTCGAGTGAGCGGTCAGACGGAACCGAGTCCGGCGCGGATCGGCGCGAGCCGAGCGGTGATCACCGCGTCAGCCGCTGCGGCGCTCTCGGGATGGCCCGTAACTGCGGAGATGAACTCGGCGCGATCGAGCACGTACAGCTCGGCGTCGGTCTCGGCCGATACGGTCGCCGTCCGGGGCATGTCGCGCAGAAGCGCGATCTCGCCGAAGTGGTCGCCCGGACCGAGCTGCGGGGCCGGCCGCCCGTCCACGACGACCTTGACGGTGCCCGAGCCGACGACGTAGAACCGGTCGCCGGACTCACCCTGACGGAAGACTTCCTCGCCCGCCGAGATACGGACGGGGACGAGATGCGCGGCCAGGTGCTCGAGCGTCGGGCCGGGAAGCGGCGCGAACAGCGGCAGTTCGCGTAGCAGCGCCAGCTCGCGCTCGGGTGCGCGTGTGCGCGCGTCCATCGCCGCAAGCCGCCGCCAGAAGAGCAGCGCGAGGACGGGAAGCAGCATGCCGGTGAGCACGAAGGTGAGACGAATCCCGACCAGCGAGGAGAGGACGGGGGCCAGGACGGCCCCGAGTGCGAGCGTGCCGACGAGCAGACTCTCGAGCGCACCGAAGACGCGCGCCAGCACCTCGTCCGCGACGGAGCGTTGAAGCAGCGTCAGGCCCGCCACGTCCACGAGCGTGTTGGCGATGCCGACCAGTCCGAGCAAGACGAGCGCGAGTGCGGCCTCGGGCCAGACGCCCAGCAGCGCCTGGGCGACCCCCCAGAGCACGAGGCCCGAACCGAAGTCGAAGGCAAGCCGCTGTCGGCCGACGAGTCCGAGCGCGACCACCGCGCCCAGCAGTCCGCCGATCCCGAGGGCCGAGTTGAGGTAACCGACTCCGGACTCGCCGAGGCCGAGCAGCTCGATCGACGCGACGACCACGAGCACGTTCAGCGCGCCGGCCACCAGCGTCTGCGAGGAGTAGAGCGCAACGAGGAGGCGTAGGTCGCGGTCGCTCGCAATCGCGCCGAAGCCGGCGAAGACCATCCTCGCGATTCGCTGCTGCTCGGGCCGCGCCTCCTTCTTCCTCGGCTCCGCGCTCACGCGCGCAATCAGGCCTGCGGAGGCGAAAAACGTCAGTGCGGCGGCGGCGAAGACGAGACCGGGGCTTCCGACGATCAGCGCGAGCCCTCCAATGGCCGGGCCGGCGAAGCTCCCCACGCTTTCGATCGCACTCGAAGCGACATTCGCCGCGGTCAACTCGTCCGGCGTGCGCGCGAGCGACGGCAACGCTGCGGCCTGCGCTGGGCGGAACGCCTTCGCCGCGAGTCCGACGAGCACCGCGAGCGTGTAGACGAGCGCTGCGGGACCGTCCGCGAGCACGGCGACGGCGGCCCCGGCCATCGCCGTTCCCCGTACTGCGTGGGAGAGGAACATGACGCGTTCGCGCGGAAAGCGGTCGGCGAGGACGGCTAGAAAAGGCGCTGCAATTGCGGCGGGCAAGAGCCGGACGAGCGAGATCAGCCCGACGGCCGCCGCTCCGCCGACGTCATATGCGTACACGGCGAGCGCGACGCCATACGCCCACTCGGCAGTGATAGACCCCGCCCAAGCAAGCTCCACGCGACGAAGATCTGCGTTCTGGAAGACTGCCCGGAACGATCGCGCAGAGTCGGAGACTTGCTTGCGCAGGCCACCGGTCATGGTCGGAGCATTGCAAGGTCTCGCTTTTTCTTGAAGATGCGGGAAGATTCATGACGACAAGACCGTCTAGTAGTTCAGGATTCCGCCCATCTGCGATGAAAGGAGCATGGGATGGAGGAGCGCGACAGACCCGAGGAGGAGACCGAGGACGTCGAGGCGCATCGGCGCCGCCAGGATCTCGGTCGCCAGGATCTCGGTCGCCAGGATCTCGGTCGCCAGGACCTCGGTCGCGAGGACACGGACGACCCCGGCGATGAGCCGGACGTCGAGGCGCACCGCCAGGACATCGGTCGCCAAGACACCGGTCGCCAGGACGCCGGTCGCCAGGACATCGGCCGCCAGGACATCGGCCGCCAGGACATCTCCTAGAACGCGGCGACCGCGCGAGGCCGGGGCGGCGGGAGAGCGCCCCGGCTTCGCCCTATTTAGAGGAGAGCAACTCCGCGAGCGCGTCGATCAGCTGACGGGCAGTCTCGCGCCGCTCGCCCTCGAGCGACTCGATCGCTTGGGCGAGGCGAGCAACGGAAACGAGGTCGCCGCCGCTGCCGGCTAGCGCGTCGCCTGCACGCCGCGCGGCCTGCAGCAGGTCGAGCGCGATCGCCGCCTGACTTGCGAACAGACCAAGCAGGTCCATCTCGACGAGCGAAAACCGGTCCCGCTGCGGCCGGTCGAGCACTTCGAGCACACCCAGTGCGCGCTCCTCGTGGAGCAACGGGACTGCCATCAGGCCCTTGGGTACGTAGCCGGTCGCCTCCGCGGCCTCGCGCGAGAACCGCGGATCCTCGCCGACATTCTCGATCACGATTGGCTGCCGGGTCACGAGCACCCATCCTGCGATCCCGACGCTCGATGGAAAACGCTTTCCGACGAGGGTGTCGGAGCCTTCGCCCGCCACAGCCTCGAACACGAGCTCGTCAGCCTCCTCGTCGAGCAGGAACACCGAGGATGCGCGCGCGGAAAAAATCGCGCGCGCGACGTCCACGATCGATTGCAAGAGCGCGCGGTGGGCTTCTTCCGCGGGCAGTACGCCGGCTGCAACCGCGCTCCGCATGGCGTCGGCGCCGTTCACGAGCCGCCTACGTTGCTCGCGGTCAGATAGAGAACGCTCTTCAGCTGGAAGGGCGTCAGCCGTGGATGCTTGGCAAGGATCAGCGCACAGATGCCGCTGATATGCGGCGTCGCAAAGCTGTTTCCACTTGTGCGAACGGTTCCGCCGCCTAACCAAGCCACTTCGACATCGAGACCGCGCGCGAAGAACTCAACCGGAGGATTCGGGTTGTAGTGGAAGGCCAGCGGGTCGGATTCCTCGTGGCTCCCGATCGAGATCACCGACGCGAAACGCCACGGGTAACTCTCGACTGGGAGGTTGTGAGCCGACGCGACGATCAGCGTGCGCTGAAAGTACGCGCTGTCGGCGAGCTCGTGCAGGATCGCCGCGAACTCGTGCTTCGTCGTGGAGAGGCTCATGTTGACGATGTCGAATCCCTCCGCCACCGCCCACCTGAGACCCGCGATGAGCACCTTGCCGCTTCCGGTGAATCCCGCGCCGAGCACGCGGGCACTGAAGAGACGGCATTCCGGGGCAATCGACCGGATGATCCCGGCGCAGGCGGTGCCGTGACCGCACAGGTCGCCTTCGTGGTCCTCGGTCACCACGGTGTCCCCCTTCTCGTCGATCGAGACGGCAACCGCGCCGTCGAGCGGTCCGACGAGCGGATGGCCCTGCTCGATCCCGCTGTCGAGTACGCAAACGCGGATGCCGGCGCCCGTCGAATCGCCGAATGCCCAGTCACGAGTGACCTCGGCCGGCCAGGCGACGTCGTCTGCGATCTGCCGCACCGCCCCCGCCGGGAGA
This sequence comes from Actinomycetota bacterium, assembly GCA_046724925.1. Taxonomy (GTDB): domain Bacteria; phylum Actinomycetota; class Thermoleophilia; order Gaiellales; family Gaiellaceae; genus JBKOXM01. Next base: position 4,538 of record JBKOXM010000045.1, read on the forward strand.
CTCCACGCCGGCAGCGGCTCGTATGCGTGGTCGTTCTCTGGGTCGCCCGCAGCCACAGGTCGATTCTCACACAGTGCTGGCTAGAGCCCGTTCAGCGGCGGCAGCTGCGTCCTTTACCACGCTCTCGGCGCGATGCGCACGCTCATCGTCTTGCAC
>JBKOXM010000199.1:0-7261 GCA_046724925.1 Actinomycetota bacterium
GCATTGAGCCGGCGCGCCCGTTGGACCGGGCACACGCGCGCGTGTGATTTCGGGTCCCGACCCGCCCCCCTGCTCGGCGTCGAGCCTAATGCGGAAACCGCGCGTGTGTGTCATGACGTGTGACGAAAGCGTGACGACCGCCGCCGCGACGAGACAAGGGCCGCGGTGATCCGACCGGACTACCCCAGCACGTAGACGGACCGGGGCGGCGGTCCGCGCGACCGGTAGCTCCAACTCCGTGCGCGTGACCTAGTGCGTCTGCCCGCAGCGCGTGAGGCCGAGCGACCGGGCAAGCCTGTCGATTCGGCGAGACGCGACCTCGACGTCGCCCGCCTCGCGACGTGCTGCGTCCGCGTCCCTGCGCACGACCGCCCTCCGGAAGCGCGTGTTGGCAGAAAGCAGCTCGCTCTCGACGCCCAGGAGCTCGGAGAACCGGCGCGCACGCTCCCGTCCGGGGGGCCGCGCCAGGCGCTGAAGTTGGCTTAGCTCGGCGTTCTGGATGCGCGCGGCCCGCGCCAGGCGCGCGACGAGCCTACCCCTCGCTGTCGAGGCCGCCAGCTCGGCGATCCGCTTCCGGCGCAGGCCACAGACAGCGTTGGCCTCGCTCACAAAGGACGTCCAGCGCTCGGCATCGCGGCTTCCAGGCGCGGGGCCGAGCGGTAGGTCCAGCGCGAGCACACCCGTGCTTTTCTCGATCTCTTCCCGACCGACCAGAAAGGCCGCCTTTTCCCGGCCGATCTGCCGTCCCACTCGGAACGTGCAGACGTAGTCCCACCCCTCGACTCCAGGGCGACAGCGCGGGTCGGCGAGCAAGGCCCCGTCGAGCCCGTCCGTCTCGAGGCGTTCCTCGAGACCGGTGGCGTCCAGCGTGGCGCCGGCGCATGCAGAGGCAGCAAGGGTGACAGCGATGAGGAGGAGGACGCGCGCCACGCACTCTTTCTCGGCATCCCGCGCCCCCGCCTCAAGAAAGCCGGTTCACACCGGCTGCGCAGCCGCGCTTAGGGCTTACGCGCAACCGCGAGCAGATGCGGCCCCAAGCCGAGAAGCGTTGGCTCGGCCTCGACCGCCCGAGCCGCCCACGCATGTACCTCGCGCTTCTCGAGCGCATCATCGCGACGCTCCAGCAGCCACGCGGGTCCCTCGAGTGAGACCAAGGTGAGCAGTTCGAGACCAGTCTCGCCTACTTCCGTCTTCAACTCCTCCGGCTTGTGGAAGTACGCCGTCGTGAACAGCTCCTCACGAGCGTCGGGGCTCCTATGCTGGCCGTCGCGGAGGTCACGCTCGACGACGCGCTGAAACATCTGGTCGCCGAGACGGTCGAAGCGTAAGCCGTCGAGCAGCGACGCGAAGCGTGAGATCGCAGCGGCGAAGACGTGGCCGCCGGGACGAACCACGCGGTGGGCCTCCGCCAGCGCTTGCACACGATCGGAACGCTCCACGAGATGGTAGAGCGGGCCGAGCAGGAGCACGATGTCGAAGCTCCCGTCGCGCTCTTCGAGCCGCCGCGCGTCACCCAGTGCCACCTCGAACGAATGCTCGGCCTGCGCTGCGGCCTCCGAGGCCTGCTGGACGTGTAGCTCGACCGCGTCGATCAAACGAACGTGATAGCCCCGCGCCGCCAGCAACGCCGAGTAAACCCCCGGGCCACCGCCGACGTCGAGCACGTCCGCCGGCGGCGCGGGTGCAAATCGTTCGAACAGCTCCAGCGTGCGCGCGAGCTCGAGCTTCGGAGCCCCGTCATCGTGGAGGAGGCGGCCGCTCTCGACGCCCTGGGCGTAGTACGTCGCGATGTGCTCGTCGATCAGTGGCTTATCCACGCCACCAGCCTAGACAGCTTCTTTACGTTTCGGATAATTCGTTAACGGTACGATCTATTAACATGGTTAACCATCTAGACGTCGCCAATCGCCTGCGCCACGTCCTCCTGAGGCTGAACCGCGAGCTCCGTCGCGAGCTGCGCGATCTCGGCGTCACCGGCGGACAGGCGTCCCTCCTCTACGCGATCCAGATGTCCCCGGGAATCGGCGTGCGTGAGCTTGCCGACCGCGAGGGGATCTCCGCCGCCGGCATGTCGGGTCATGTCGACCGCCTCGAACGGGCCGGATTCGTCAAGCGCACCGGCTCGACGACCGACAGACGAAGGGTGGGACTGGAAGTGACTGACGAGGCCAAGCGCGTGCTCGACGCCGTCAAGCGACGCCGAACGACGTGGCTCGCGAAGCGCCTCGCGGGTCTCTCGAAGCAGGAGCTGGAGGCGATCGACCGCGCGATCGAGCCGCTGTCCGAGCTGCTCGTCACTGGAGCCGAGCAGGAGGCGCTCGTCGCTTGACGGCAGCGATCATCGCCCTTCAGGCGCGCACCTTCCGCTCGCTCCGCAAGCACCGCAACTACCGCCTCTTCTTCACCGGCCAGGTCGTCTCGGTGACCGGCACGTGGATGCAGAACATCGCGCTCGCGTGGTTCGTCGTGCAGCTGACGCACTCGCCGCTTGCGGTCGGCGCACTCGCCTTCTTCCGCTTCTTGCCATTCACGGTGCTCGGACTCGTCTCGGGCGTGATCGCAGACAGGCTCGACTACCGGCGCCTCGTCCTCACGACGCAGGCGGCGCTGATGACCGTCTCGATCGCCCTCGCCGCACTCGCGTTCTCCGGCCAGGCGCAGCTGTGGGAGGTCTACCTGCTCGCGGCCCTTTCCGGCACCGCATTCGTCTTCGACGCGACGGGACGACACGCGCTGACCTATCAGATGGTCGGGCGCGAGGAGCTCCCCAATGCGGTCGCGCTGAATTCGAGCCTGTTCAACGCCTCGCGGATCATCGGCCCCTCGATCGCGGGCGTGCTCGTGGCGGTCGCAGGCGTCGGCATCTGCTTCGCGATCAACGCGCTCACCTTCCTCGTGATCCTCGCGGCGTTGGCGCTCATGCGCGAGGACGAGCTGTTCGAGGTCGAGAAGGCGGATCGCGGACAGAGTGTGATGCGCGGCGTGCGCGAAGGGCTCGCCTACGTACGTCGCACCCCGCAGGTTCGCCTCGTGCTCGCGCTCGTGACCGTTGTCAGCACGGTCGGCTTCAACTTCCACGTCATCCTCCCGATCCTTGCGAGCGAGACGCTGGAGGCGGGACCCCGCACGTTCGGAATCCTCTCCGCCTTCTTCGGCGCCGGCGCGCTGACCGGAGCGCTGCTCTCAGCCGCCCTCGCACGCGCAAGCTGGAAGGCGCTGCTCGCCGGCACGACCGGCTTCTCGCTGGCGCTGCTCGCGCTGGCTCCGCAAGCGACAGTTGTCGCAGCAGCGCTGCTCCTCTACGTCACCGGCGTCTGCTTCACGATGTGGACGTCCAACAGCCAGTCGATCCTGCAGCTGACAACACCGGACGCGCTGCGCGGGCGAGTTCTTTCGATCCACATGTTCGCGTTCAACGGGCTCGCACCGCTCGGAAGCCTCTTCTCGGGCTGGCTCTGCGAGGTCGGCGGAACCCAGCTCGCGCTCTCGGTCGCGGGCGCGGTGACGCTCGGCTTCACGGGGTTCGCATTCCGCGGGCGCCGTCGCTCGGCGCTGCCGGCGCGCGCGATCCCGCTGGACGACCAGCGACTAGCTGCCTGATTTACCTCGCTCTTACACCGCCGCAATCCATTGAGGACCACGGCGGGGCAGAATGAGGCCTATGAGTCGACGCCGCTTGCTTGTGGGCGGTTTTGCCCTGCTCGTCGCCCTCAACGTCACGCTTTGGCTCGCGACCTTCGGTTTCGCGCTGCCGCGCTCGCTCGGTGCCTATTTCCTCGGGCCCGGGCTCGTCCGAGCGGAGGTCGTAATGCGCATCGACGGGCAGACGGTCGACTACCTCGTCGACAGAGGCCGTGTGCGTGCGAAGACGCGTACATCGGTGACGCTCCGCGAACGGGACGGGACGATGGTCACCATCAACGTCGCGCCCGACGCGACGATCCTCGTCAACGGACGCGTCGGTACGCTGGGCCAGGTCAGGCGGGGGATGATCGCGACGATGATCCGCGAGAACAGCGAAAACGCCACTGAGGTGCGCGCGAACGGATGAACGCCGAGCCGGCCGGCAACTCGTTCGCCACCGGGCCGATGATCCTCCTGGTGGAGGACGAGAACTCGGTCGGGATGCTCGTGCGCTCTTACCTCCAGTCGCACGGACACCGGGTCGTCTGGGTGCGCTCGGGCGAGGACGCGCTCACCGAACTCGGACGCCATCCGATCAGGCTTGTCGTGCTCGACATCGGCCTGCCGGGAATGGACGGCTTCGACGTCTGCCGCCGCATTCGCGCCAACTCGACCGTCCCGATCGTGATGCTGACGGCGCGCGACGAGGAGGTCGACAAGGTCGCCGGCCTCGAGCTCGGCGCGGACGACTACGTGCCGAAGCCGTTCTCGCCCCGTGAGCTGACCGCGCGGATCAAGGCGGTGCTACGTCGGGCGGAGGATCGGCTCGAGCGCGAGGTGCTGACGCTCGGCGACGTCACGCTTCGGCGGGACACGCACGAGGTGACGGTGGATGGGACGACCGTTCCGCTCTCGCCAAAGGAATTCGACTTGCTCGCGTACCTGATGGAGCATCCCGGGATCGTCTTCACGCGCGATCAGCTGCTCGACCGTGTCTGGCAGCTCACCTACGCGGCCGGCACGCGCACGGTCGACGCGCACATCGCTCAGGTACGCTCGAAGCTCGGCAGGCCGGAGCTGATCAAGACCGTCCACGGCGCCGGCTACAAAGCCGTGCGTCCGTGACCAGCCGCTTCCCGCGCCTCAACTCACTTCGTACCCGCCTGTTCCTTGCGATTGCGGGCCTCGTCTTCCTCGCGATCGCGTTCACGCTCGCGCTGGGAATCGTGCTCACGCAACGCGAGGTCGAGCGGGCCGCGTTGCGCGACCTCAGCCACCAGGCGGATCTGCTCGCAGGCCGCGAGCGACTCGCGCTGCTGCCGTTCGCCCGGCTGGACAAGATGCGGCCGTTCCTCGAGCGGCAGGGCGAGAGCGTCGCGGCAGCTCCGCTGAACGCACCGTCTGCCTACTTCGATGAGGAAGACCTGCGCCGGTTGAGAGCCGGGCGGGGCGTGCAAGGGACGATCGACTTGAACGGAACCGACTACTTCTTCGCCGCGCGGCCGGTGAGCGGCAGGGCCTTCGTCCTGCTGCGGCCGACGAACCTGAGCGAAACGCGCGCCGAGCCATATTTGAAAGGCCTGCTGATCGCCGCGCTCATCGGCGCCGGCCTGGCTGCGCTTGCGTCGTTCGCGCTGGCGCGCGTGATCTCGCGGCCCGTTCGGCGAGTCGCACGCGCAAGTCGCAACCTCGCGATCGAGGGCCAGCACACACCCCTCCCTGTTGAGGGGCCCACCGAGCTGGCTTCCCTCGCCGAGTCCTTCAACGACATGGCCGCGAAGCTCGCCCGCGCACGCGCGGCAGAGCGCTCGTTCCTGCTCTCAGTCAGCCATGAGCTCAAGACGCCGCTGACCGCGATCCGCGGCTACGCGGAGGGGGTTGCGGAAGGAGTTTTGGACGCCGACGAGGCGGCCGAGGTCATCCGGATCGAGGCCGTCCGACTCGAGCGGCTCGTTCGCGACGTCCTCGACCTCGCCCGCATGCAGCGCACGGACTTCACCGTCGAGCACGAGCCGGTAGATCTCAGCGACGTCGCCGAGGACGTTGTGCAGCGTTACCGGCCGCAGGCCCTTGGTTTCGACGTCTCGCTGGAGGCGGTCACGAACGGCGCTGCTCCCGCCTTCGGTGACCACGACCGTTTGCTCCAGGTCGTTTCCAATCTGGTCGAGAACGCGCTCCGCGTCACTCCGGCCGGCGGAGTCGTGCGAGTGGAGGCCGAGCCTGGCCGAGTGCTCGTCGAGGACACCGGCCCCGGCTTGGAAACCGACGAGCTGGCGCAGGCTTTCGAGCGCTTCTTCCTCTTCTCGCGCTACGGAGGGAGCGACCGAGCGGTGGGAACCGGCCTCGGGCTGGCGATCGTCAAGCAGCTGGTCGAGGGCATGAACGGCAGTGTCGAGGTGACAAGCCAGCCGGGCCGTGGAACACGCTTCGTCGTTCGTCTCCCGGACACATCGGCGCGGGAGCGCGAGCCGGAGCCGGTCGCGGTCTAGCCGACCGACCTCGTCTCTCCGACGCGGCTAGATCTTCCAGGGCGGCCGCGCGAGCGCCTGCTCGAACGCGGCGCGGTCGTGCACGGGCTCGCCGTGCGACACGATCACGCGCTCGAAGGGCAGGTCGAGCAGTGCCCGCAGAGCCGGAAGCACGCACTGCTCGTGCCAGGGTGTGCCCCAGACGAGAAGCTCGCCGTGCGGCGCCGTCATCCCGTCGGCGAAAACGATCGTGCGGTGCTCAGGGAGCCAGAGGGGTGTCTCGTTGCGGCCGCGGCCGTCGTGCAGGGCCACGAATCCGCCGGGAAGCTCGAGGGTCGGCCAGATCTCCTCGAGCTCGGTCTCCGGGATGTCCTGGCGGTGGAAGACGCCGGGGCCGAACGCGCGCGCGCCGTAGCGGCGAACGAACAAGTCGACATCGCGGACGTGATCCGGCTTCAGCACCACGACCATCGTCGGCGGACGAGCGTCGAGGCGCTCCCAGACCTCGGTCGCGTGCTCTGGCGGCGCGAGCGGGTCGAGCAGCGCCACCTCACCTCCGGACTCGACGCACGTCGACGCCACCAGCGGGCCCCATTCGAGCTCGAGATCGGCGCGCCAACCCGGATACTCGCGGCGCCAGAGCCAGAGGCCGGGCGCCACGTCGCGGAGCTCGTGACCTGACTCAGCCATGCGCGGCGATTGTAACGCCGGGTTTTACCAGCCCATTACCGCCTCCAGACCTGCACCGGACCAACGCGGCGGAACCTCTCCGCATCAACTGGTGGGAGGTCTTTGGGATGCGACTCAAGCTTCTGCTCGGTTTGCTCGTCGTCGGGATCGGCTTGATGGCCGTCTCGATCGCGACAGCCCAGCAGTTCAAAGGGACGCCCGGCGACGACACGATCATCGGCACGCAGGACGCCGACGTGATCGCGGCGATGGCCGGCAACGACACGATCGACGCCGAGGGCGGCGACGATCGCGTGTACGCCGGTGCGGGGAACGACCGCGCGCTCGGCGGCGGCGGGAACGACCTCGTTCGCGGTGGGTCGGGCGAGGACGACTTGAACGGCGGCGTCGGCAACGACATCGTGCGCGGCCGGCACGGCAACGACGTCGTGAGCGGCGGCGAGGGAAATGATCGTCTGTGGCCCGGCCCGGGCGAGGAC
>JBKOXM010000049.1:0-12529 GCA_046724925.1 Actinomycetota bacterium
ATGTAGAGCAGGACGAACGCGGCGACTGCGCGCAGCGTCCGTTCGTCCACCGGCATGCGGTTCAGCCGCACCCGGATGACGACATCCGGATGGACGGTTTGGTCGAGCTCGCGTCTCAGGATCTTCCCGATCAGGAGATGCCGGACGATCTTCACCGACCCCGCGGTCGAGCCCGCCGATCCCCCAAGCAGCATCAGCCCAATCAGCACGACGCCCCCGAAGACGCCCCATCCATTGAAGTCGGCGCTCGCAAACCCGGTCGTGGTCATCATCGAGACCGCCTGCACCGCAGCATTCCGCACCGCCGCCTCGCCTTCGTACAGTCCCTCGCTCAGCAGCTCGATCACGAGCACGCTCGTTCCGAGCGCGAGCAGGACGGCGTACAGACGGAACTCCTCGTCGCGCAGGAATGCCCCCGGCTCACGTCTCATCAGCGCGCGGTAGTGCAGGGCGAAGTTCGCGCCTGCGACGCACATGAAGAACGTGATCACCCACTGCGACACCGCTCCGAACTCCTCCAACGAGCGGGCCCGCGTCGAGAAGCCTCCAGTCGGGAGCGTGGAGAACGCATGCGCGATGGCCTCGTACGGGCTCATTCGATGGTCAAGCCCGCTCCAGGCCACGACCGTGAGCACGACGATCATGGCGACCGTGAAGCCGACGTAGAGCAGCCAGAGTCGGCGAGCGATATCGCGAATTCGCGTCCTGAGCTGCTCGATCTCCGGGCCGGGCAGCTCCTGCTCGAGCAGCTGGCGTCCGCCCACCCGCAGACGCGGCAGGATGGCGAGCGCGAGCACGATGATGCCCATCCCGCCGAGCCATTGGCTCAGCTGCCGCCACATTGCTGTCGCATGCGAGATCCCCTCGACATCCGTGAGCACGGTCGCGCCGGTCGTCGTGAAGCCGGACATCGACTCGAAATAGGCGTCGACTCCGCGTCCGAGACCCTCGTCGCCGGAGAGCACATAGGCGAGTGTGCTCAGCGCCGGCGCGACGAGCCACGTCAGCGAGACGACGAGGAACCCCTCTCGAGCACCTGCGCGACCTCCGAGAACCGATAGGCGCTCCAACGACCAGCCGAAGAAGAAGCCGACGGCGCCTGTGGTGAGCCAGGGCCAGACCGGCTCGGAATAGCCGACCGCGATCGCGGCTGGGAAGAGGAACGTGAGGCTCAGGTACTTCACGATCGAGCCCACCAGAGCGAGCGCCGCCGCGACGTCGACGCCTAGCGCCTGGCGGCGTGCGGCGCGCCGCAGGCGGGCGACGTTGATCAAAGCGCCTTTTCGACGGTGGGCACGTGCGAGGACTCGGTGAACACGATCACCCGATCCCCGGGAAGGAGAGTGTCCTCACCATGCGGGAAGATCGCGGTGCCGTCCCGCACGATCGCGCCGATGAGCGCGCCTCGAATCGGCATCTCCTTGAAGGATTTGCCCACGTACTCGCTGTCCGGTCTCACGACGAGGTCGAGTACCTCGAAGCGGTCTGCCTCGAGCATCGCCACCTTTACCGTGCGCGGGTCGTGCGCGAAACGCACGATCTCCTCCGCGGTGAGCAGACGTGGGTTGACGGCAACGTCGATCCCGGCTCGCTCGAAGACCTCGACGGAATGCCGGTCGTGGACGACGGCGATTGTGAAGGGGACGCCGACCATCTTCGCCAGCGTCGCCGCGTAGTGATTCTTGGGGTCGTCGCGCATCGCGAAGATCGCAGCCTCCGCCTGGCCGATCCGTTCGCGTTCCAGGAAGTCTGGATCAGTCCCTGTCGCGTGGAAGACGCGCACCCCGTGGAGGAGTTCGGCGACCTCATCGGCGCGTTCGGCATTCACCTCGATCAGGCGAACACGGCTGCCTTGCTCGACGAGCACTCGCGCGATCGCGACTCCGATTCGGCCGGCGCCGAAGATCACGACGTCGCCGTGACGCTTCTTGCCACGAGCCAAGAGCTTGCTCCAGTCCTGCGCGGCACTCGGCGAGCCAACGACGACGATGCGGTCTCCTGGCTCGATCGCCACATCGCCGCGAGGCAAGATCATTCGATCGCCTCGAATGATCCCGGCGACCTTGGCGTCGCGGGGAATCTCCGCATCGCGCAGCGGTACGCCGACGACCCCGTCCGCGAGAGCTTCCTCGGGCACGTCGAACTCGACCATCTGCACCTGCCCGTCGGCGAATGCCTCGGTCTGACGGGCTGCCGGAATGCCGATGAGCGCCGCGACCGCGTTGGCGGTCTCGAGCTCCGACGAGACGATGAAGTCGATGTCGAGTTGCCGCTCGTGCCAAACCTCGAGGTACTCCACGTCCGTTGTGCGCGCGATCGTCTTGGCTGCGGGGGCCAGGTTGCGCGCGAAGAGCGACGCGATGATGTTGACCTCGTCTCTGGATGTGCACGCAATGAACAGGTTGGCTTCGGTCACGCCGACTTCTTGCAACGTGCGCCGGCTGGCCCCGTTCCCCACGCGCGTCGAGACGTCGAACCGGGCTGACAGGGAGGCGAGCCTGCTGCCGTCCTGATCGATGACGGTGAGGTCATGCTCGCGGTGCAGCGCTTCCACGATCGCCGACCCGACCTGGCCGGCGCCGATCACGTAGATCTTCACGCGCGGAGGCTAACTCGCGGAAGGCAGCCGGACGCTAGATTCCGCAGGTGCCTGGCCGGCGTCGTCGCCAGCAGGGACTTGAGCGCGTCCTCGGCACGCCCGCGCTCTTCGCGACGGCCTACGGCAACGTCGGCTCGTCGATCTACTACGCGCTCGGCGTTACCGCCGTCTACGCGCTCGGCCTCACGCCGGTCGTCTTCGTCGCGGCGGGGTTGATCTTCGCAGCGACGGCGGCGACCTACGCGGAGGGCACGGTCCGCTACCCAGAGGCAGGCGGCTCGTCGAGCTTCGCGCGACACGGATTCAACGAGCTGGTCAGCTTCGGGGCCGCGTGGGCGCAGATGCTCGTCTACGTCGCGACGGTCGCCATCTCGGCCTTTTTCGTCCCGCACTACCTGTCGGTCTTCTGGGGGCCGCTGCGCGAGAACCCCTGGGACATCGTCGGCGGCGCGATCGTGATCGTCCTGCTCGTCGCGATCAACGTCGTCGGCGTTCGCGAGGCAGCCAGCCTGAACATCCTGCTCGCGGTGATCGACTTCGCCACCCAGGCGCTGCTCGTCGCAATCGGCTTCGCGCTCGTCTTCAGCCCCGAGATCCTGACCAACAACGTTCGCTTCGGCGTAGCCCCGACGTGGGGGCAGTTCTTCATCGCGATCCCGATCGCGATGCTCGCGTACACCGGTGTGGAGACGGTTTCCAACCTGGCGGAGGAAGCCCGTGACCCGGTGCGCAACGTTCCGAACTCCTACAAGCTCGTGGCCGGCGCGGTCTTCGCCATCTATCTGACCTTGCCTGCGATCGCGCTGTCGGCGCTGCCCGTGTACCAGCAGGCGGACGGCGACTGGGTCACGAACCTCGGCCTCCCTCCGGATGAGGGCGGGTTCGCGAACGACCCCGTGCTCGGTGTCGTCAAGAACCTGGGAATCGCCAACCAGACGCTGCTGGACGGCCTCGAGATCTACGTGGGCGTGCTCGCAGCCACGATCCTGTTCATCGCCACCAACGCCGGCGTGATCGGCGCATCCCGGATCACGTATGCGATGTCGGGCTACCGCCAGCTCCCGCTCGCTTTTCGCAGGCTCCACCCGCGCTTCCGGACGCCCTGGCTCGCGCTCGCGGTCTTCGCCGGCGCAATCCCGATCGTCGTGATCCTGCCCGGCGAGACGAACTTCCTCGGGACGATGTACTCGTTCGGCGCGACGCTCTCGTTCACGATTGCCCACGCGTCGCTGGTCGCGTTGCGCTACCGCCGGCGCGGCGAGGAGATTCCCTACAAAGCGCGGCCGAACATGCGCGTGGGCGGCGTCGAGTGGCCGCTGTTCGCCGTTCTGGGCGCGATCGGCACCGGCATTGCCTTCCTCGTGATCGTGCTGCAGGCCCCGGCAACGCGCTGGGCGGGTATCGGCTGGCTCGTCATCGGCTTCATCTCCTACGCCGTGTACCGACGGCGAGTGATTGGCGCGCCGCTTCGCGAGACCGTCCGTGCCCCTGTCCTCGTCCTTGGGCCCTCGCTCACGATCGAGTACCGGACGATCGTCGCGCCAGTGGTCAGGTCGGCTGAGTCCGAGGAGGCACTGGTCGCGGCCGCCCGGTTGGCGGCTGAGCGCGGCGCGACGATCGTGATCGTCCACGTGCTCGAGGTGCCGCTCGACCGACCCCTCGACGCGCCGATGCCGGAGGAGGAGGAGGAGGCGAACGAGCTGCTCGACGAGGCGCAGGCGCTCGTTGAAAGCTATGCAGTCCGTTCGGTGGGCCGGCTCATTCGAGCGCGTTCGGCGGGCCGGGCGATCGTGGAAGAGGCTGAACGCCGCCAGGCGGAGCTGATCGTGCTCGGCGCGCCACGCCGGACCGACCGCGTCGGGCAGCCGATCTTCGGTCGGACGAGCGACTACGTGCTGAAGAACAGTCCCGTTCGCGTGCTCGTGACGGCGGGACGAAAGCGGGCCGCGTGAGGGGAGTCACGATCCTGCTCTCCGCGCTCCTGGTCGCGCTCGGGGTGATCGTGATCGGCCGGACGCTGGCAGCGGGAATCGGCGGCGGGCTCGGTCTGCTGCTCGGCGCGCTTCTCGTGGCCGCCGGCGCCAGCCGTCTCTACCTTTCGCTCAGGAGCTAATGGCCCGCAAGATCCCGGAGCTCAGCCGCGTTCTCGGCGAGCGGTCGCTCGCGTCAGTCGCATTCGGCGAGATCGGCTCCTCGCTGTACTTCGCCCTCGGGATCGTTGCGTTCTACGCGCTCGGATTCACGCCGTGGGTGCTGCTGCTCACCGGCGTGCTGTTCCTGATCGTCTCGCTGTCGTACGCCGAAGGGACTACCGCGATCCCGGAGCCCGGAGGCGGGGCCACCTTGGTGCGCCGCGCGCTCAACGACCTCTCGGGCTTCGCGACCGGCTGGCTGCTCTTCCTCGACTACCTGATCGTGATCGCGCTCGCCGCGCTGTTCGTCCCGCACTATCTGGGGCAGGCGTTCGGCTGGGACGCCCTCCTCGAGCCGCATCGCGACGTCGTCGTCGGGATCGTCGTGATCTGGGTGATCGCCGCCATCCGGCTCGTCCGCCGTCCCCAGCTCTACACCCTGGCCGTCCTCGTCGCGCTCGTCGCGCTGACGGCTCAGCTGCTGCTGATCGTGCTCGGCCTTCCGCTCCTCTTCTCGGCGGATGCCCTGACCCGCGGCCTCGACATCGGCGAATCGCCCGACTGGGGCTCGATCGCGTTCGCCTTCCCGGCGGCGATGCTCGCCTACACCGGGCTCGAGACAGTCGCGAACCTGGCTGCCGAGACGCGTGAGCCCGGCCGGGCCCTGCCGCGCAGCCTGTTCGGCGGGATCGGAGCCGTCGTCGCGGTCTCGGTGGCGGTCTCCCTGGTCGCGCTCTCGGCGCTTCCCGTCGAGAACGGTCAAACCCCGCTCGGAGCCGAGTGGCGACGAGCGCCGCTCTCGGGAGTTGCGGCTGCGTTCGAGGGTTCCCTCCCTGATCCGGCCATACACGCGCTCGAGTGGTTCGTCGGGGCCAGCGCGCTGCTCGTCCTGTTGGCGGCGGTCACGACTTCGATATCGGGCGCGGGACGGCTCGCGTACTCGCTGGCGCGTTACGAGATGTTGCCGCGTCCGTTCGCCCGGCTGAATCGCCGTACGCTGCTCGCGCCTCCCGCGATCTTGAGCGCCGCCGCGATCTCGACGGGACTGCTCCTGCTCGCCGACGTGCTCGGGAACGCGACGACCTATCTCGCGAGCCTTTACAGCTTCGGGGTCCTCTTCGCCTTCACTGCGGCGCAGCTCGCGGTCGTGCGGCTGAGGTTTTCCGAGCCCAACCTCGAGCGCCCGTTCCGTGTCCCCGGCAACGTTCGGATCGGGCGGGCCGACGTGCCGGTGCTCTCCGTGATCGGTGCCGTCTTGACGTTCGCGGTCTGGATCGCGGCGATCGCGACGCACGACGCGGCGCGAGTCGCCGGTCCTGTGTGGCTGGTCGTCGGAGTCGTCATCTACGTGCTCTCGAGACGTGCAGGACACGAGCGCCTGCTCGGCCGGAGCGAGCTCGTGGTCGGCGATCTCCATCCGGATCACGAGGGGACGTACGAGCGAATCCTCGTGCCGCTCAAGCTCGGCCCGATCGGGGACGAGGTGCTGGCGACCGCGATCAAGCTGGCTGAGGAGAAACACGGGCAGATCACGGCGATCCACGTCGTCCGCGTCCCGCTCGACCGCCCGCTCGACGCCGAGATGATCGAGGAGGAGGAACGGGCCGAGGCGTCACTCGCCGAGGCGAAGGAGCTCGCCTCCGAGCACGGCGTCGAGGTGGAGGGAGCGATCATCCGCGCCCGCGAGATCGGGGATGCCGTGGTCAGGGCGGCGGACACGCGCGGCGTCGATCTCGTCGTGATGGGCTCCTCGCCGCGCTGGCGACGGCAGTCGCGCTTCTTCAGCCCGACCGTGGATTACGTGCTCCGCAAAGCCGCATGCGAGGTGATGGTGGTCGCCTATCCGCAGGGAGTACTCGAGGAGGACGGTGGAGGGCCGTAGCCGAGGCGCCGCTTGGCGGCGCCGACCTCAGGCCGCGACTCGCGAAGGGCATCCGACCTGCTCCGCGTGATCCCAGGGCGCGTAGCGCTTTCGCGGCCGTCTGAAACGACCGGTCGATACAACTCGAACGGGCCACTGACGACCTACCCCAGCGCGCTACGCTCCTTCTATGAAAGCGCTCGTGATCGGCTGCGGAAGGGTGGGGTCCTCCGTCGCGAGGCAGCTCGACTCCGAGGAGTGGGAAGTCGACGTCGTGGACGAGTCGGAGAGCGCGCTCACACGGCTCGGGGAGAACTGGAGCGGTGGCTTCTACCTCGGGCACGGTCTCGACGTCGGCGTTCTCCGGGCGGCCGGAATCGAGGACGCCGACGCCGTCGTCGTCGCTACGGACGGCGACAACACGAACATCGTGATCGCCCAGCTCGCCCAGAAGCGGTTCGACAACCCGTGCGTCGTGGTGAGGATCCTCGATCCCGCGCGCGCGAACTTCTACGAGTCGATGGGTCTCCGGGTCATCTGCCCTACCTCGACCGCAATCGACGCGCTCGTCGAAGCAGCTCGGACCTGTGCGATTCCACAGCGTCAGGAAGCTCCGGCGTCGTGAGGCAGAAGACGGATCCTCGATGTACGTGATCATCGCCGGCGGGGGCAAGGTCGGCACGAGCGTCGCGCGCAGCCTGATCCGGTGGGGGCACGAGGTGACGCTGATCGAGCAGCGTCCAGACCGCTACGAGCAGCTCGAGAACGAGTTCGAGCACCAGGTGCAGCAGGGCGACGCGACCGAGATCTTCGTGCTCGAGCGCGCCGGGATGGAGAGACCGCCCGATCTCGTGCTCGCGGCAACCGGTGACGACGAGGACAACCTGGTGATCTGCCAGCTCGCGCGAGACAAGTACGGCGTCGAGAAGGTGATCGCGCGTGTCAACGACCCGCGCAACCAGATCCACTTCGACCTGCTCGGAATCACGCAGACGGTGTCCGCGACGCAGATGATCCTCGGCTTGATCGAGCACGAAGTGCCCGAGCACGAGCTCGTGCATCTCCTCGAGCTGCGGAAGGAGAACCTCGAGATCGTCGAGGTCGAGATCGACAAGAATTCTCCCTGCGCCGGCAAGCGCGTCGAGAAGCTCTCGCTGCCAGAAGGTTCCCGCCTGATCTCGGTGATGCGGGACGGAAAGGCCGAGATTGCCGTCGGCTCGACCGAGCTTCGGCCGGGCGACCAGGTGCTCGCGATCCTGCAGCCCGGCAAGGAAGACGAGCTCCGCCGCGTGCTGCTGAAGGACTGACGCCTGGAACCAGTTCGGCTCGAGGCGCGTAACTAGCCTTCGAGCGCATGCCGAGGTATCGCATCGCCCTGGTCGTTCTCGCCCTGGCCGCGGTAGCTGTCGGCGTCTGCGGCTTCGCGCGCGCAGACGGAGAAACGGCGAGAAGCTCGGTCCGTCTCGTCGCGGTCGCGCGCAACCTCGACGCGCCCCTCCACCTGGCCGCGCCGAGGAACGAACGGGGTCGGCTCTACGTCGTGGAGCAGCCGGGCCGGATTCGCGTCATCGTCAACGGCCGTCTCCGGGCACAGCCGTTCCTCGACATTCGAAGGCTCGTCGTTTCGGGTGGGGAACAAGGCCTGCTCTCGGTCGCCTTCCATCCGAACTACGCGCGCAACCGGCGTCTGTACGTCGACTACACCGACGTCAACGGCCACACCCGGGTGGTGGAGTACCGGTCCGACCGCGCCGGCACGCGCGTGCTGACGCGAACGCGGCGCCAGCTTCTGTTCGTCCGCCAGCCGTACGCGAACCACAACGGGGGTCAGGTTGCATTCGGCCCGGACGGCTACCTCTACGTCGGGATGGGCGACGGCGGCAGCGGCGGCGACCCTGAGAACCGCGCGCAGAATCTCGGGACGAGGCTGGGCAAGCTGCTGCGGATCAACGTCAACCGCAGGCCCTCACCGGTCACCATCGAGGGCTACGGCCTACGCAATCCGTGGCGCTTCTCTTTCGACGGAGCGACCGGCGACCTCTGGATCGGCGACGTCGGACAGAGCGCGTGGGAAGAGATCGACCACACGCCCCGTCGCAGCCCTGGGCTCGAGAATTACGGGTGGGACGTGTACGAGGGACGCGCGCGCTTCGAGAACAAGGAGCCGAATTCGGCCGGCCATCTCGTCTCTCCCGTACATGTGTACGGGCGAGCCGGTGGAAATTGCTCGGTTACCGGCGGCTTCGTATACCGCGGTACGGGCGTGCCGAGGTTGCGCGGCCGCTACGTGTTCGGCGACTACTGCTCGGGCCTGATCTGGAGCATGCGCGCGACGGGTGGGGACGTTCGGAGGGAGTCGATCCGGGTCTTCTCGTTGTCTTCATTCGGCGAGGACGCTCGCGGCGAGCTGTACGCGACGTCGCTGGAGGGCACGGTGTATCGCCTCGCGCCCTGAATCCGGCGCACAGTCCGACGAGGCGTAAGAACGGTGGTCGAGACGTGTCTGCCGAGCGGCTAGCCGGTTCGCCGCCGGCGCCGTACGGTCGGCGCCTGCGTACCGAGAGCCGCGTCGGCGTCGCTTGCGATGCCGACCGTCAGGACGCGCGATTCATTCGCGCGTCCGTCTGAAACGACCGGTCGACACGTTCGACGCAAACGGTCCCTATCCAGTTCTTCGACGGCGGACCCTTGGGGCTTGCGTACCGAGAGCCGCATAAGCGAGGGTCTGTAGCGACTCGTTCAGCGAGGCGAGCTCGTGCGCGACGCGAAGCAGTCCTTCGCCGGCGTCGAGTCGCCGGTTGAGGGCGTGCACCTCGTTGCAGAGGCGGTCGAGCCGCTCGAGGATGGCATCGAGCTGTCGGTCGTCGAGCGGCTTGGGGCGTTCCACGACGCTGGATTCTAGATGCGCACTCCTCGGTTCCGGAGCAGTCCGACGACCGCGATTCCGAGTGCGATCCCGAGTCCGTCGATCGCGACGTCCAGCGGTGAGGCATGCCGCCCGCGCACGAAGGACTGATGGATCTCGTCCGTGATCGCGTAAGCGACGCCGACGACGAACGCCGCATTCGGTCGCCGGAGCGCCCGGAGGAGCAGAGCCCCCAGGACGCCGTACTCGGCGAGGTGAGCCATCTTTCGAAGCACGAGATCCCACATTCCAAGCCCTGTCGTGAGGTCGGGCTGCGCCGAGAGGACGAAGATCAGCGCCGCCCAGAAGGCGACAGGCACCCACAGCCGCATGCCCTGACCGGTCATCTCAGACCGACGCGCTGCGAGTCGTGATCTCGGCCTCGAACACGGCGCCTCCCGGACGAAGGTAGACCGCCGCCGCGCGCGTGAGCTGCCATCGGCGCATGGTAGGCTCGCGCCACAAACCGGCGAGCGGAAAGGGAACCCGGTGCAAATCCGGGACGGTCCCGCCGCTGTGAGGGGACACGCTCCCGCGTCGAGTTGCCACTGGCCTGCGGGCTGGGAAGGCGGCGCGGAAGGGAGCCCCGAGTCAGAACACCTGTCGCCGCCGGACCGAACGAACCCCTCGCGGAAGGAGGATTCGTGCGTTATCGATTCTTCGTTCTGACGGCGACGCTGGTCGCCGCAGTAACGCTCGCTCCGGCTGCCCTGGCCGTGAGCGTCCACGTTCGCGTCGAAGGCAAGACGCAGACGATCTTCGGTGCGGCCGAGCCCCGACTGACGGCGACCGCCACGGCGCTCGACGCGCTCGAGACGGCCAGCGTCGCCGGGGAGTTCTACTACCACGTGACGCTGGCGAGCTTCGGCCCGTATGTCGACCAGATCGGTCGCTACATCGCGGCCGGCACGGCGGGCTGGGTGTACAAGGTCAACGGCGTTCTCCCGCCGGTCGGAGCCGACCAGTATCGGCTCAACGAGGGTGATCGCGTGTTGTGGTACTGGGCGCAGTTCGGGACCGCGCCCGGCGGGCCCGAGACGCTCCTGCTGCGGCGGACCACCCGCAACTGCTACCGCGTCACCGCCCAGAACGACGAAGGCGTGGAGCGCGCGGCGACAGGGGCGGTGCTCTCCGTCGAC
Organism: Actinomycetota bacterium; assembly: GCA_046724925.1. Classification (GTDB taxonomy): domain Bacteria; phylum Actinomycetota; class Thermoleophilia; order Gaiellales; family Gaiellaceae; genus JBKOXM01. Next base: position 10,637 of record JBKOXM010000049.1, read on the forward strand.
GGCCGGCGTGTGCGCACCCGGGCTGGCCGGGGATGCGTCGGCCGCCATCGCGGGCTCGTGCGTGCCACGTGGCCGCCGGCCATGCGGTCCAACGCTCTGAAGTGAACCGCCGGCTGGGGGCGATTCTTGCCCTCGCCGTCGCGCTCGCGGGCTGCGGCGCGGGTGATCCACCCTCGACCGAACGAACGGCGACGGTCTGGATTACCCGCGGCCGCGGCGCGCACGTTCTGCGCGTGAAATCGGTTCCCGCCGGGATCACCGCGATGCAGGCGCTCAAGCGGGTCGCCGACGTCGACACTCGCTACGGTGGCCGTTTCGTCCAATCGATCAACGGACTGGCCGGATCGCTAACCGGCCGCCGCGACTGGTTCTACTTCGTGAACGGCTACGAGGCCGATCGCAGTGCGGTCGAGTATCGGCTCCGCCCCGGCGATGTCGAGTGGTGGGACTACCGCTCCTGGCGCGACCGGATGCGCGAGCCTGTCGTGATCGGCTCGTTTCCCGAGCCGTTCCTGCACGGGTTCGGTGGCTTGCGCCGCCCCACCGTCGTGCGCTACTCGCGCGTCGAGCTGAGGCCGGGTGCGAGGGAGATAGGAATCCTCCTCCGGGCCGAGTCGATCGGTCCAGTGCTCCTGCCTTCCCCCGAGGACGCGAACGTCTTCATCGTCATGCCCCGCGCCTTCGGCGACTTCACGATCACGCCGCGCGGCCGTGACTGGGGGCCTGGCGATCCTGTCGTCGTCAGGTTCGGCGGCGACGCGAAAGAGCTCGCGCGCAACCCCCGGCTCGTGCGCTTCCGCTACGAGGGTCTGCCGTGAGCGCGGTGCCTGCGGCCCTGGCGCTCGCCGCACTCGCCGCCGCGGCTCTGCTGGCCGATCGACTCGCGACCCTTGCAATGCTCACGATCTTCCTGCTCGCGGTGTGTCTCCGTGGCCCCAGGGGGCGGCGCCGCCTCTACTTGATCGGGACGCTCGGGAGCGGGCTCGGGGTCTTTCTGCTGTCCCCTTTGCTTGCGGTAGAGGGGTCCCACGGCATCTGGTCAGGGCCGACGGTCGCCGTGATCGGGCCGCTCGACGTCACGGTCGAGGAGCTGTGGATCGCGGCGCTGAACGGACTTCGACTCATTGCCGTCGGCCTCGCATTCACCGCGTACGCGCTTCTCCTGGACCACGACCGCCTGCTCTCGGCCGCCGGGTTCGCGCGCCGGTCGACTCTGCTCGTCGCCTTGGCGACAAGGCTCGTCCCGACGCTCGAGCGCGATGCGGCCGGCCTGACCGAGGCTCTGCGCGGGCGTGGAATACGCGTCGACGGGGTACGCGGGCACGCGCGTCTGCTCTCGCCTCTCGTCGCGGGGTCCCTCGAGCGTGCGACCAGCCTCGCTGAGGCGATGGAGGCTCGGGGCTTCGGTCGAGCTGGTGCGACTCGGCTGCCCAGGCCCGGCTGGACGCTGATCGACCGCGTGGCGCTTCTCGCTGCCGGTGCGGTCGCGGTGGCGGCGATATGGCTCTAACAACTGTCGAGCACCTGACGTTCGCGTACCCCGCGGCACGCGAGGCCGCCGTTCGCGACCTGTCGCTCGAGCTTCGGACGGGCGAGATCGTCGCTGTCCTCGGTCCCTCCGGCGCGGGAAAGTCGACTCTCCTTCGCTCCCTCAGTGGCTTAGTTCCGCACTTCCACGGCGGGCGCTTCAGCGGTCGTGTCGAGATGGGAGGAGCCGACACCCGTCGAGTGGCCCCCGCGCAGCTGGCGGCGCGGGTTGCCACGGTGTTCCAGGACCCCGAGGACCAGGTCGTCATGTCCGTCGTTCGCAACGAGGTCGCGTTCGGACTGCAGAACGCGGGGAGGCCTTCGCAACAGATCTGGCCGCGCGTCGAGCGTGCGCTCGAGCAGGTG
>JBKOXM010000136.1:0-6860 GCA_046724925.1 Actinomycetota bacterium
GCTGCGGGTTCTCGCCCCAAGGCGCGGGAGGCTCGTCGAGCCCGTAGGGAACGACGTCGATCTTCTCGGCCGGCAGGCCCACGCGCTCGACGTTGAAGCGCTTCAGCGCCTCGGTGATCGCAATGATCCGGCGTGCCCGTCGCATCAGCGCACGCTCGAGCAGCCGGAACGGGCCGGCGCGGAACGGATCGTCGTTGTGCTTGGTCGAGACGAGCGACGTGGGCGCCGCAATCGCCCCGTATACGTCTGCGTGCACGAGATGCGTATGGACGACGTCCGGCCGCAGCCCTCCCAGCGTCCGCCGCAGCCTCCGGGCCAAGGATGGGTCGACGTCGCGCGGCGACGGGAGCCGCACATGCTCGATTCCGTCCAGTTCGCGGTAGAACGGCTCGGCATCCCAGCCCGGATCGTCGAGGCCGACGAAGACCGGCTGGACATCACGCTCGCGCAGAGCGGGTAGCAGCGTGAGCAGATGGCGCTCGGAGCCGCCGATGCCCCGGATCCTGTGGACGTGCGCGACTTTCACGCGCTCGAGAGCCGGCCGCGATATGCGGGCGCGAGTCGGTCGGCGAGCTTGAGGATGGCCGCGCTCGCGCAGACGGCGATCAGGAAGTCCCACGGCGCGCGGTAGCGCGTCTCCCCCACGAAGATCATCGCCGCGACTGTCTGGTACGCGAGGAGTGCGAGCACGAGCACGGCGAAGGGCCGCGGCACGAGCGTCAACCCGTAGAGCCCGAGCGCGAACAGGCCGAGCGCGAACGCACCCTCCACCCAGTCGCGGCCGAGGTCGAGCCAGGTCCCTGCGCCCGGTCGGCCCTCGGTCTTGGTCACCCATGGTTGCCAGAGCATCGCCGCGCCCAGCACGGCCAACGTGGCCTTCTCGCCCGGGTGCTCCTGGATGAAGTCGAGCGCACGAGTGCGGTAGAGGCGCATCTGGGCGCACTCGTCGGTCTCGATCACACGCCCGGTGTTCCGGTAGAGATCGCCGGCCACCTGGGGCAACGTGGGCGCCCCCGGAAGCGGCGGCACGTCGTCGATCCATTTGCCCGCTCGCAGCGTCTCGAGCGTGTTGACGTTGTTCGCCTTCCAGAACGCGCGCGAGTCGGTTGTGATCGCCACGCAGCCGACAGCCCGCTCATTCCGCACCACCCAGGGCGCAAGCGCGAGGAGGGCTGCGACTGGAACGGCCGCAGCGACGACGACCGCGCGCCGCCCACCACCGGCCCGAAGTGTCAGAAGGAGATAGAGGGCCACCAGGAGGGGCACGAAAAGCAGCCGCACGTTGCCGAGAATCGCGATCCCGGCGACCACGCCGCCCGCGGCGGCCCAGCCCACTGACCGCCGCTCCAGGGTCAGGAGCGTGAGCAGCACAAGCGCGGCTGCGAGGAGCTGGTCGAGGATCTCGCGGTTCATGTGCACGTCGTGCCAGACGAGGTACGGGTGCAGCGTTGCGATCAGGGCAGCGATCAGCCCCGCGCGTTCCGAGACGACCCGCCGCCCGATCTCATAGACCAGCCACGCAGTCGCAGTCGCGACGATGACGTGCGCGAGTCCCACCACCAACCAGTGCCGGTCGAAGAGCCAGTAGAGCGGCACGAGGAAGAACCCGTAGAGGGGCTGCGTGTACGCCGACGGGTGGCCTGGGATGAAGCCGTAGGTTCCGCTCTCCACGAATGTGCGGGCGAAATCGTCGCCCTTGTCGACGTTGACGGCGGTGATGTCGCCGCGCTCATAGGCGAGGACGGCCAGTCGAGGCAGCGCGGCAGCCGTCGCGAGAACGAGGTATGCGCGGGTGCGAGTCAGGGCCCGGCGAGCGTACTCAGGCGCCCGGTCGCGCCGCCGGGATCAGTGGTCGTGACCGATCGGAGAGGCTTGCCGGCGCATCGACGTGGCGGCGCTGCCAGAGCTCGAGCATCAGCAGCGCCCAGAGCCGCCGCCCGTGATCGGCTCGTCCGTCGACGTGCTCGGCGAGCAGATGCTCGACGGCGTCGGGCCGGAACAGCCCGCGGCGCCGTGCTCGTCCGTCGAGGAGGACGTCGCCAGCCAGATCGTGCAACTCCTTTCGGAACCATTTCGAGAGCGGGACGCCGAAGCCGCGCTTTCCGCGGTGTGCGACGAGGTCGGGCAGATCGTTCGCGAAGGCGCGGCGCAGGGCGACCTTGCCGGTGCGACCGGAGAACTTCAGATGGTCGGGGAGCGCGAGCCCGAGTTCGATCACCTCGTGGTCGAGGAGCGGCGAGCGCAGCTCGAGCGAGTGAGCCATCGAGGCGAGATCGGCCTTGAGGAGCAGGTCGTCGGGCAGGTACGTGTGCATGTCGATCAGCTGCAGACCGGCGACGCCCTCCGCTGGAGGCGCCTCGAGCAGCGCCGCGGCAGAGGCCGGATCCCCGAGAGCCGCAATCGTGTCCTCGGTGTAGAGCTCGGCCCGGAGCGGTGCCGGGAAGAGCTCCATCAGTCGTCCGTAGCGCTCCGCCGTGGGCGTCGCCGCCGCGTCGAGGAACCGTGCCGCACGGTAGAGCGTCGAGCGGGGCTCCCGGCGGGCGGCCGGCAGCAGTCGAAGGGCGCCCGAAGCCCCCCGCGCCAGGAAAGAGGGAATGCGGGCGGCCGCGTCGTGTGCGAAGTAGCGCTCGTAGCCCGCGAAGGACTCGTCGCCGCCGTCGCCGGTCAGGGCGACGGTGAGGTGAGCGCGGGCCTGCTCGCAGACGACGAACAGCGGAAGTGCTGCGTCGTCCGCCAGCGGCTCGTCGAACGTGTCCGCAAGGCGGGGCAGAAGCTCACCGACGTCGGGATCGACAAGAACCTCCTCGTGCTCGGTGGCCCACCGGTGGGAGACGGCCTGGGCGTATCGGCGTTCGTCGTAGCGCTCGTCGCCGAAGCCCACCGTGAACGTTCGAACCGGATGGAGGGCGGCCTTCGCCATCTCCCCGACGACGATGCTCGAGTCGATGCCGCCGGAGAGCAGCGCTCCGAGCGGAACGTCGGCGGCGAGCCTCCGTCGCACCGCGGCCGAAACGGTCTCTCGGACCAGCTCGAGCCAATCGCCGTCCGGGAGCGCGTCCGTCGGGCGTGGCTGCGCCTCCCAGTAGCGCTCGACGGTCACGGCCTCTCGCTCGTGGACGAGGATGTGAGCAGGAGCGAGCTTGTGGACGTGGCCGATCGCGCTCAGGCCGCTCGGCACGTAGCCGAGCGCGAGGTAGACGTCGAGCGCGGCCAGGTCGACGCTCCGCGCGACCTCCGGTAGCTCGAGCAAGGCCTTCAGCTCGGACGCGAACGCGAGCGTTCCGTTCGTCAGTCGCGTCCAGAGGAGCGGCTTCTTGCCGAGACGGTCGCGCGCCAGAATGAGACGGTCGCGCGGCTTGTCCCATAGCGCGAGGGTGAACATCCCGTGCAAGCGCTCGACGAATCGCGGGCCGTGCTCTTCGTAGAGATGTGGGATGACAGGCGTGTCGCCCGTGCCGCGGACCGAGTGGCCACGCGCCGCGAGCTCGGCACGGAGCTCCTGGAAGTTGTAGATCTCGCCGTTGAAGACGGCGGCGATCTCGCCGGTCTCGTTCGCCACCGGCTGCTCGCCGGTGGCGGGATCGAGCACGATCAGGCGCTGGTGCCCGAGCGCGCAGCGCCCGTAGACGTCCGTCGAGCCCTGGTCGGGGCCGCGATGCCGGACGCGTGCGCGCATGACGTCGACGTAGCCCGGATCAGGCGACCCTTCTACGGTTACGAGGCCGCAAATGCCGCACATCGACGACACACGGTACGCAGTCGTCTCCTGCCACGTCGAGCAACCCCTGGACGACCAAGCGTGGGGCCGCTTCTCGCTCCTGCAGGAGCGTCGGCCCGGAGGTTTTCGGATCGCCGCGTTGATGCGGCCGCCCGACGCGGCTGCCGGCGAGGACGAGGATCGCTGGCTCGTGCGGGCTCGTTCAGCGGCAGCGCGCGGGCCGTTCGGGCTTCATACGCATTGGACCTCACCCACGCATGCCCGGCCAAGCGGGGGCGATCCGGCGGCGCGGGTGCGGGAGCAGGTCGAGTGGCTGCGCGCGAAAGGACTCGAACCGCGCCTCTTCTCAGGAGGCGGTTGGTACACGGACACACGCGTACGCGCCGTGCTGGCGGAACTGAGGCTCGCGGACTGCACGGCCACCGCATTCCGGCCGTCGTATCTGGATGATGACGCTCCTCACCTCGAGTTGGCCGAGCCCGCCCTCGTGGACGGCGTGGTCGTGCTCCCGGCGACCCATTCGCTGGGGATGCTCGCTCGAGGGGTGCTCGCGTCGCTACCCCGCTACGTGCACGTCTACTGCCACGACACCGACCTGTTGAGCGCTCCGCGGCGGGCGGCTCTTGCCGCGGCGCTCCGCGTCCTTGCCCTCCGCCGTCGCCCGACCGACCTGGACGCCGCGGCGCGCGCCGCTGCCGTGCCCCTGTAAACCCAGGGACTGTCCCTCGTGGGATACGCAACGGCGGCGGAAGCGGGCCGAAGGTGTGACAACGTCGGCCCGGCGTCGGCCGTTTTGAGCCTGTCGGCGGATCGTTAGGTCGCCCCGCGAACTAGGCTCGTCGCGTGCGCGGCTTCCGGGAGCCGCAGACATCGTCGTCGATCCGGGTGGCCGGCCCGCGGTCCGCCTCAAGCGCGCTTGCGCCCCACGAACACGATCACGTTCCCAGCGAGTCGTGGATGCAGCCGGAGGAACCGGCTGGCGATGAAGTGGAGGCGAACGTCCTCGAAGTCGTGCAACACGGCCCGCACGTCGGCAGGCGAGAAGAGGTGGAGGAGGGTTGGATCGTTCTCCGGGGCGCGGCCGAATAGGAACCGGATCCGGTTCTTGAGGCGAAAGCTGTTCGGCACCGAGCCCACGACTGTCCCGCCTCCGCGTAGGACGCGATGCACCTCGCCGGTCAACGCCACCGGATCGCGCAAGTGCTCGAGCACCTCACCGCAGACGACGACGTCGAAGCTCGAATCCTCGAAGGGCAGCGGCTCCTCGGCGTCGGCCCAATGGGTCTCGACTCCGAGCTTCGCGGCTTCTTCGAGCGCAGCGCGGTCGACGTCGAGACCGACGACGTCGTTTCCCTCCAGATAGGCCTTGGTCAGCGCGCCGTAGCGGCAGCCGACGTCGAGGACTCGCCGGCCCGGGCCGCCGACGTACAGCCGGAACAGCCTCGCGCGCTCCTCGCCCGCGAAGACGAACTCGCTCGATCTCGCCGTTCGATGGTGCTCCCCATACCGTTCGCTTTCCCGCTCCAGCCGGCTCATCGCGGCGGAGTGTAGGGCGCGGCTCCGAGAGTGCGGGCTGAGTCCACGCGTAGACTTCGTGGGCTCGTGGCTTCGAAACCGGTCCTCACCGCCGGCGGTGAGCGGAAGGCGGACGCCGCGCACGCCTCGCCGGCATCACCGGGCCTCGTCGACGACATTCGCGCACGGCCCTACGGAGTACGCGCGCCCTTGCGTTCGTTGCTCCGGCGCCTCGCAAGCATCGTCGCGCTCGTGTCGCTCGACATCTGCGGTCTGACGCTCGGCCTCTACCTCGCGCTCCTGCTGCGGCAGATCGTCTACCGCGAGTCGTCCGAGCTGTGGAGCCTGCCGTGGAAGGGGATCGAGACCTACCTCCCCTTCCTGATCCTGCTCACGCTGCTGGTGTTCTGGCAGGCGGGCCTGTACGCGGAACGGGAGCGGCGCGCCGGGGTGGGCCGCATCATCTCGTCGCTCGCGCTCGTCACCGTCCTCACCGTCGCGTTCGCGTGGGGCGTCGGTCACGACTTCGGCACCTACGGTCTGGCGCCGACCGCATTTGTGTTCTCGGCTGCTCTGATCGCGATGCTTCGCTGGAGCTACGACGCGATCACGCGCGACCTGCTCAAGGTCGCCGGCGTCCGCCGTCGCGCGGTCGTCGTGGGGCGCGGCGAGAGCCTCGCGCATCTGCACCGCACGCTCGGTTCCGCGCGCGGCGGGATCGAGTACGACTTCGTCGGAGCGGTCGCTCCCGACTCCGACGAGGTCGGGCTGCCGGTGCTCGGCTGGCTCGACACGGTTCCCAGCCTGCTCGCCCGGCGTCACGTCGACGAGCTGATCGTGAACGGTTCCGACCTGTCGGAGCGCGAGCTACTCGAGCTGGTCGAGCAGGCTCACCGCGAGGGAGTTCAAGTGCGGGTCGCGCCGTCGACGGTCGAGCTGCTCACGCAACGCGGCGAGTACGTACCCGGGCAGGGCGTCCCGTTGTTCGAGTTGCGCCCGCCGGCGTTCGCGGGCACCGACTGGGTCGTCAAGCGCGCCTTCGATCTGGTCGTGAGCGCATGCGTGATCGTGCTCGGCCTGCCGATCTGGCTCGCGATCGCGCTTGCGATCAAGCTCACGTCCCCGGGCCCGGTCTTCTACCGCGATCGCCGCATCGGGCTCGGTGAGCATGAGTTCGGGATGCTCAAGTTCCGCACGATGCAGGCAGGCGCGCGCGAGCAGCAGGCGGAGCTCGAGGCCGCGAACGAGGCCACGGGACCGCTCTTCAAGATCCGCGACGATCCGCGCGTCACGAGGGTCGGCCGCTTCCTTCGGCGGGTCTCCCTCGACGAGGTTCCGCAGGTCTGGAACGTGTTGCGTGGCCAGATGAGCCTCGTCGGGCCGCGCCCGCTCCCTCTCCGCGACTTCCGGCAGCTGGAGCCCTGGCACAGGAAGCGCCACCTCGTGCTTCCCGGCATGACCGGGCTGTGGCAGATCTCGGGCCGCTCGAGCCTGACCTTCGACGATCTCGTCCGCCTCGACTTCTACTACCTCGAGAACTGGTCGATCTGGCTCGACATCACGATCCTGCTCAAGACGATTCCCGCCGTGCTGGCCCGCGAAGGGGCCTATTGAATCGCGCTTCGCC
>JBKOXM010000193.1:0-6614 GCA_046724925.1 Actinomycetota bacterium
GTTTCGCGCCGTCCACGGGAGCACGGTGCTCTATCCGTGTGACGCCAACCAGACGGCCGCACTCGTCGCGACGATGGCCGAGCTCGACGGAGTCGTCTACCTCCGAACGACACGAGCCGCCACGCCCGTCATCTACGAGGCCGGCGAAGACTTCCACATCGGCGGCAGCCGCACGCTTCGAAGCTCGAACAGGGACGACGTCACGCTCGTCGCTGCTGGCATCACCGTGCGCGAAGCGCTTGGCGCCGCTCGCATTCTCGAAGACAAGGGCGTGCGCGCTCGCGTGATCGACGCCTACTCGGTGAAGCCGATCGATGCCGAGACACTCGGCGCTGCCGCGGAGGCCACGGGCGGCAGAATCGTCGTCGCCGAGGACCACTGGCCGGAGGGAGGCCTCGGTGACGCGGTTCTCGCCGCCCTCGCCGATATCGCTCGCCCGCTCTCGGTTGTCAAGCTCGCGCCGACGGCAATGCCGGGGTCCGGGCGGCCCGACGAGCTTCTCGCAGTGGCGGGAATCGCTGCCGCGTCCATCGCTGAGAGCGCCCGCCGGCTCTACAGGGAGGCCAAGCCGTCCACCGGCTCCGACAGGTGGGCTGCTTGATGCGGCTCTTCGTGCTCGCCCGTCATGGCCAGTCCGTACTCAACGTCCGCCGAATGGTGAACGGCGATCCGCATCGCCCGGTCGACTTGACGGCGCGCGGCGAAGAGGAGGCGCGCCGACTCAGTGAACAGATCCGCCACATCCCGATCGCGCTCGCGGTCTGCACCCGCTTCCTCCGCACCCGCCGCACAGCCGAGATCGCTCTCGAAGGGCGGGCTGTCCCGCTGGTGGTCGAGCGAGCCCTCGACGACATCGACGTGGGCGCGCTCGACGGCCATAGCGTCAGCGAGTTCCGCATCTGGAAGCGTGGCCACCGCTGGGGCGATCCCTTCCCCGATGGAGAGAGTCTCTGCGCCGCCGCCCGGCGGTACACGGGGGCGTTCCGATCGCTTCTGCGGCGGCCGGAGCCGGCGATCCTCGTCGTCTGCCACGCAGCTCCCATCAGGTTCCTCCTCGACGCAGCCGACGCTCTCGCACCGCTTGCGGACTCCCCTCGTGTCGTCGGAAACGCCGTTCCGTACTTCTTCGACGAAGAGGGCCTTGCATCCGCCGCCGACCGCCTGGAGGAGCTCATTAGCCGGCCTCGGGCCCTTGGAGGAAGGGCGGCGTGAGGGAACTCGCGCTGGTGAGGACGCCGCTGTGCGGCGAGCCGGGCAGCGGCGTCCAGACCACCGTCGCCGCCTCAGACGGTGCCCTGCGGGCGACCGCCTCGACGGGGCGGTCGCCCGCGGAATCGAAACGAAGCACGGCCCGTTTCACTTCAAAAGCGAAAGCAACACCGCGATGAGCGCCCTCACCGCTCAAACCGCGACTCGAGCTCCGACGAGAGCGCAGCCGTGGCGCTCTCCCGAGCGTCACATCGTCCTCGTGGCGAACAGGAACGCGAGCGGCGTGGGGCGCTCGCACGCCGCGCTCGTGGACGCGTGCCGCTCCCTCGGCCTCTGGGGCGTCCGGGTCGAGACACACTTGACGGAGAGCCCAGAAGAGCTAGCCGCCACGTGGCCTTCGTTCTACGACCGCCGCGTCGTCCTGCTCGGCGGGGACGGGACGCTCCACACCGCCGCCAACCTAACGCCAGACCCGCCCGAGCTGGCGATCCTCCCCGCCGGTCGTGCGAACAACGTTGCCCGTGCCCTGGGAATCCCGCTCGACCTGAGCGCGGCTGCCGAGCTCGCTGCGGACGGGAACCCGCGCCGTCTCGACCTCATCACTGCCACGAGCGAAGAGCGACGCTACCGGGCCGTCGAGGGCGTCAGCGTCGGGCTGCACGCGATCGCACGCGCGAGCTACCGAGCGCCGAACTCGGCCGACTTCGTGGCCGCCGCTCGATCGGCACTCCGGGCGGCGCGCGGCTTCGACGGAGTGACGCTTTCCATCTCAAGCGATGGCGTGCCCGAGCTGCTCGCGGTTGGCCAACTCTTCGTCGCCAACCTCTCCCTCTATGCCTTCGGGCTCCGCGTCGCCCCGGACGCGCGGCCGGACGACGGCCTCCTGGACGTCGTCGCGCTTCCCTGGGAAGGACGGGCGCACATCGTTTCGATGGTCGCCCGGCTCCGGCGCGGCACGCACGTCGACCGCCCGGGCACGCGCATCTGGACAGCCGAGCGCGTGAGGATCGCGACAGGCGGACATTCGCCCGTCATCGCGGACACGACGAACCTCGGGGCGGGACCTGTGACGCTCGAGGTCGCGCCTGCAGCACTCGCGCTGGTGGCGCCGTGAGCGCCGCCGCGGGAGAGATCCGTTCCACTTCCACGGGCGCGCGGCTCGTTCCGCTTCCCTACCTGCTCGTCTTCGGTGCGGCCGCGCTGGGGGCCGGGCTCGGCCGGGCGGTGACGACGAGCTACCTGCCGGTGCTGCTCGACCGGATTGAGGACGCGCCGGGGAAGATCGGGACAGTCATGCTCGTGAACGCGGCGGCGGGACTCCTCGTGCCGCTTGCTGTCGGGTTCTGGAGCGACGGCCGAGCGGCGCGCGGCGGCAGCCGGAGACTTCCCTTTGTCCTCGGCGGGAGCCTCGTCGCATCCGGGGGACTGGCCGCGGTCGCGCTCGGGTTCTCGAGCTCGTACTTCATGCTGGCCGCCTTCGGAGCGGTTGTGTATGTGGGCCTGAACGCCGCCACCACGGCCCACCGGGCGCTGGTCCCCGAGTCATTCGCCGCCGAGTCTCGGCCTCGGGCGACGAGCGCCCAAGAGATTGCCCTCCTCGCCGGAGGACTGCTTGGCATTCTCGTCGGCGGCGGGCTGAGCGGCATCGCGCCCTGGGCGCCGTTCGCGATCGCCGCCATCGCCGTGCCGGCCTTGGCGCTGCCGACCGTTTCGCGCACGCAGGAGCGCGACTTCGTGAGCGCGTCCGAAGGGACCTCTCGCCCGCTCGGTTACTACCTCGCGGCCCTCAGGCGCCCCGGCATCTTCGGATTCCTCCTCGCCCAGGTGCTCTGGGTCCTCGGGTATGCGGCCCTGCCCGCCTTTTTCGTCCTGTACGCAGAGGACGTCCTCGGCCTCGAGGCCGCCGCCGCCTCGCTCTTCCTGGCCGGCTTCGGTCTGGCGACGGGTGCCGCCGTCCTCGCTGCGGGCCGCGTCCGGAATCAGTCACGACTGCGGCCGCTGCTTCTACTCGGGATCGTGCTCATGGGTGGCGGCTTCCTCCTCGTCGCGCTCGTGGCCGACCTCCTCTTGGTCGGCGCCGCGCTCGCGCTCGTCGCCGTCGGCTTCGGCCTCATCTCCACCGTCGGCTTCCCGCTCTTCTCCTTGCTCATTCCGGAAGGCGAGGCCGGTGGTTACACGGCGCTCTTCTTCTCGGTCCGCGCGATCTCCTCGACGATTGCCTTGCCGACGGCCGGCTGGCTGATCGCCGTGACGGGAAGCTACCGGTCGCTCTTCGTCCTCGGCGGCCTGGCAACGCTCGCCGCGCTCGTGCCGCTTTCGCGCGAGGCGGCTGCGTCAAAGTCCAAAGCAATCCACACGCGGATTCCGGGGCCGCGCTGGCTCGCGACATGGGCGGGGCTGCTCGCGCTTCTGGCGCTCATTACGCTCGCCTTCGGACGCCTGGTCGTGGGCACGCCACTGCACCGGCTCGACGAGGAGCTGTTCCGGCTTGTCAACAGCCTCGGCCCTGGGCCGGAGGTGCTTTGGACGGTGCTCGACCCGCACACGCGCAACTACCTAGTCCTCGTAGCGCTCGCCGGAACGATCGCGCTACTCACCAGGCCGCCGCGGGTCCTTTCCGTCCTCGCGCAGATGCTTGCCTCGGCACTCATCGCCTGGGGCTTGCTCGAAGGCATCTACGCACTCTTCGACCGCCCCCGACCGGAGGAGGTCCTAGGCGCCTCGACGATCAGCCTCAACAGTCACAGCTGGGCGCGGCTCGAATCGTTCCCCAGCGGGCACATGGCCATCACCACCGCCCTGGCGGTGGCCCTCGCGTTTGCGTTCCCACGACTCCGCCGCATCGCCTGGGCCTACGTGCTCGCAGTCGCCTTCACCCGCGTCATGTTCGGCGCTCATTTCCCACTCGACACGCTCGCCGGTATCACCATTGGGTACGGGAGCGCGCTGGCGACTCACGCCCTTTTCCGGCAGGGAAAGCTTGCTTCCGAGCACTCGCCTGAGGCTGTCGCCGATGTGGCGCTCTCCCGAGACTCGGTCGTTGCCCTCATGCCGACCTATGGCGACGTCCCTTCGCGCGAACTCGTGTATGACACGCAGCGCCACACCGGTAGCCTCCTCATCGTCGATGACGGCTCACCCGGCGAGACCGCCCGCGAACTCGAGCGGCTCTCGCGAGAAACTGGAACCCAGCTTCTGCGCCTTCCGGTCAACCTCGGCAAAGGCGGGGCGATCCGCGCCGGCCTCGCCGAGGTCCTTGGCCGAGAGCCGACGCCCGATGCGGTGCTCCTCATCGACGCCGACGGCCAACACCCAGCCGCCGCGATCCCCTCCCTCCTCGCGGCCGCCGAAAAGGCTGAGCTCGTGATCGGCGACCGCTTCGACAACCTCGCGGCCATGCCGGCCCACCGGCGAGCCATGAATCGACTCGCTAGCGCCATCCTCTCGCTCGCGACCGCAACCCCCGTCCGGGACAGCCAATCCGGCATGCGCCTCCTCCGCGGCCGCGCACTCCACGAGCTCGCCTACCCCGACGGTCGATACGAGGCCGAAACCCGCCACCTCAAACGAGCGCTCCAGGCCGGCGTCTCAGTCGGCTGGGTGCCTATCCCGGCGATCTACGGCTCGGAGCGAAGCTCGTTCCGACCGCTCGCGGACTCGTACCGGATCGCCCGAGCCATGCTAGGGCGCGACGAGTCGTCCACGCGACCAGAAGGCCGAGTGCGATCCCGAGCGAGGCTCCCGCGAGTACATCGAGCACGTAGTGGACTCCGAGATAGATTCGCGAGAGCCCGACCAGCGCCGCCAGACCGAGAAGCGGCCACCTGAGACGAGGGTAAAAGGCCCCCACGGCGATCGCCGCCGCAAAGGCGGTTGCAGCGTGACCCGAGGGGAACGACGCGGAATCTGGCGTCGGCACCAGGGCCTCGATCCCGTGATCGGCGATCGCCGGCCGAACACGATCAAACAGCTGCTTCAGAAGAGTCGTCAGGCCTGCCGCTGCTCCCACTGCCAAAAGACCCGAGAAGAGCGCAGGGGGAAGTCTGCGTCGACAGCGAGCATCGCCGCACGCCCCGACCGCCACCAAGAGTGGCCACTTCACCCACCACGCCGAAGCGAGGACGAATAGGACCGTGAGCGGCTCCCACCGCAACGCCTGAGTGGTCTCGAGGACAAGCCCGTCCCACTCGACGAGCTGATGAAGGAAAGAAGGCAGAGCATTTGATCGTACCCAGCTGCTCGCTGTGAAGATGAGCCTCTCCTCCGGACCGTCCATGCCATCACCGGGACCACACATTCGCGGCCGTGGGACACTCCAGCCCGGCTAACCGGCCTGACGATGCGACGCGGCGGTCGCCTAACCACGCACGAGGAATGTGCATCTGAAGATGCCCCAGGAGCCTCGTACCCCGCCTAAACAAGCCATTCTCGCGGCACGCGGCGCCGACCGCGGACGGTCCTACAGACCCATGGCGTGGTAGCCGGAGTCCACATAGAGGGTCGTGCCGGTGATGTTGGCCGCCTCGTCCGAGAGGAGGAACGCGCCCGCGGCGCCGACGTCGCCTGAGTCGATCGGGCGGTGGAGCGGCGCACGCTCCTCGACGATCGCCTCCATCGTCGGGAAGCCGGCGATGGAACGCGCGGCGAGCGTCCGCACGGGGCCGGCGGAGACCGCGTTCACGCGGATGTTCTTCCGGCCGAGGTCCCAGGCCAGGTAGCGGACCGCAGAGTCGAGCGTCGCCTTGGCGACGCCCATGACGTTGTAGTGGGGCACTGCGCGCTCGCCGCCGAGATAGGTCATCGTCATGATCGAGCCGCCGCCGGCCGCCTCCATGAGCGGCTCGGCGAGGCGCGCGCAGGCGACCAGGGAGTAGGCGGAGACATCGAGCGCGAGCCAGAAGCGGTCGCGCGGCGTGTCCGTGAACCGGCCCTCGAGGTCGCGTGCGTCTGCGAAGGCGACCGAGTGCACGAGCAGGTCGAGCTTGCCGTCGAAGGTCTCGGCGGCCTCGGTGAAGACGCGATCGAGATCCTCGTCCGACCGGACGTCGCACGGAGTGACGAGCGGCGCGGAGACCGTCTCGGCCAGCTCGCGGACGCTCTTCTCGATGCGTTCGCCCTGGAAGGTGAAGGCGAGCCTCGCCCCGCCGTCGGCGAGCTGCTGCGCAATCGCCCAGGCGATCGAGCGCCGGTTGGCGACGCCGAGCACGAGGCCCGACTTTCCTGCGAAGCGGTCGCTCACAGCGCGGGGAGTCTACTGTTGCGACCGCGTATGAAGGTCGCGGTCGTCACGGGCGGGTCGAGCGGGATCGGCGCCGCGACCGCGCGGCTCCTGACCCAGCGGGGCTGGCGCTGTCTCTTATACACATCTGACGCTGCCGACGAAAGAGGATGTGTGGTGGTGTGGG
>JBKOXM010000203.1:0-5421 GCA_046724925.1 Actinomycetota bacterium
GACTCGACCTCCCTCGTGCCGGCCTCGTTCAGGTGAGTATGAACGTCGAGGACTACGAGGCCTCCGCGCTGCACGAGATCATCGCGCGGGTCGAGGAGGAAGCGCGGGCGCGTGGTGCCGAGGTCGTCGGAAGCGAGCTCGTGGGGCTGATGCCCGCCGGTGCGGCTGTGGCGGCGGCGGGGGCGATGATGCGGATCGACGGCTTCGACCCTTCGCGCGTGCTCGAGCTCCGCCTGCTCGAGGATTAGGCCGAGCACTTTCCGAGCCCAAGCGCGCACGCACGCGCGGCTAGACTCGCCGGCGTGATCGAGAGCCGGGCGCTGACCGGCGAAAGCCTCACGATCGAGGATGTCTGGCGCGTTGCGGTCGACCGCGCGCCGGTTGCGCTCGCGGATGGTGCGCGGGACCGCATGATCGCGGCGCGAGACGTGGTCGAGCGCGCGGCGCACGGTCGCCACGAGCACACCTACGGCGTCAACACCGGCTTCGGACGCTTCGTCTCGAGGCAGATCCCCGAGGAGCTGACCGAGGAGCTCCAGCTTCGTCTCCTCCGCTCGCATGCGTGTGGGGTGGGCGACCCCTACCCGGACGAGATCGTCCGCGCAGCGATGCTGCTGCGGGCAAACGCACTTGCGAAGGGTTATTCAGGCGCGCGCGTCGAAACCGTCGAATTGCTCGTCGAGTGTCTGAACCGCGACCTCTTGCCTGTCGTGCCGAGCCGCGGGTCGGTGGGAGCCAGTGGCGACCTGGCTCCATTGGCGCACCTCGCGCTGCCCCTGGTTGGGGAGGGCGAGGCGTGGGTCGACGGCGAGCGAATGAGCGGTTCGGATGCGCTGGATCGGCTGGAGCTCGAGCCCGTGCGGCTCGCCGCGAAGGAGGGCCTGTCGCTCGTCAACGGAACGCAGTTCATGGCCGCTTTCGGCGCGCTCGGACTGGCCCGCGCCGGCAGGTTGGCGAAGGCGGCCGACGTCGCCTGTGCGCTCTCGGTCGAGGCCCTTCAAGGCTCGCGGACGAGCTTTCTCCCTCAGATCCACGAGCTGCGTCCGCTGGCTGGCCAGATCGACAGCGCGGCAAACCTGCTCCGTCTGCTCGAGGGCTCTGCGATCAACGAAGCTCACCGTTGGTGCGACAAGGTGCAGGACGCGTACTCGCTCCGGTGCGCGCCTCAGGTGCACGGCGCGTCGCGCGATCTGCTCGCTTACGCGGCGGGGACGGTGTCGATCGAGCTCAATGCCGCGACGGACAACCCGCTCGTGCTCGTCGACGACGATCTGCTCGTCTCGAACGGCAACTTCCACGGCCAGCCGCTGGCGTTCGCGCTCGATGCAATCGCCATGGCCGTGTCGGAGCTCGCGAACATCTCCGAGCGCCGGCTCGAGCGACTCGTGAATCCGACTCTCTCTGACGGATTGCCGGCCTTTCTGACGACCGACGGCGGGCTCAATTCAGGCTTCATGATCCCGCAGTACGTCGCCGCCTCCCTCGTGAGCGAGAACAAGGCGCTGTGCCATCCGGCCAGCGTCGACTCCATTCCCACGAGCGCCGGCCAGGAGGATCACGTCTCGATGGGCAATGCGGCCGGCCTGAAGGCGTGGCAGGTGCTGGCGAACAGCGAGCGGGCCCTTGCGATCGAGCTTCTCGCAGGGACGCAGGCGGTCGAGTTCCACGCGCCGCTCGAGCCCGGGATCGGCGTGCGGCGCGCGCGCGAGCTCGTTCGTTCCCTCTCGGCGCGCCTTGAGGACGATCGTCCCCTGTCGCAGGAGATCGAATCGGTAGCCGCCGCTGTTCGAGACGGCTCGCTCATCGATGCGATCGAGGCCGATCTGGGTGAGCTGCGATGAGCCGACGCCGCCTTTTCGAACCCGTCGAGCTGCCCGTCCCGAAGCGGCCCTATCGGGACAGCCTCATCTTCCACGGCGCCCTCGCCGCGATTCTCGTCCTCGTCGCCTATCTCACCGCGGGCCGTCTGGTGCGCGCGCTCGTCTTCGCCGGCGGCTACTTCGTGGTCGCGACCGCATGGAGCTGGTGGAAGTTCCGCCAGCGTGTGGCCGAAGAGGAGTCCGGCCGATGAGCACGACCCGTAGCCTCGACGCCGCGGTCGAAGCGCTCTGCGGCGATCTCTCGCGGATCCGAGCCCCGAGGGGCACCGAGCTGAACGCGCGCTCGTGGGCGACGGAGGCTCCGCTCCGGATGCTGCTGAACAACCTCGACCGCGAGGTGGCCGAGCGCCCCGAGGAGCTCATCGTCTACGGCGGCTCGGGCAAGGCCGCGCGCAGCCATGAAGCCCTGCGGGCCCTCGTGCGCGCGCTGCTCCAACTCGCGGACGACGAGACCCTGCTCGTCCAGAGCGGCAAGCCGGTGGGGGTCTTCACCACCCACGTGCGTGCACCGCGCGTCCTGATCGCGAACGCACTGCTCGTTCCGCGCTGGGCGACGTGGGACGAGTTCCGCCGGCTCGAAGCGCTTGGGCTGACCATGTACGGCCAGATGACTGCCGGAAGCTGGATCTACATCGGCACCCAGGGGATCCTCCAGGGCACGTACCAGACGTTTGCGGCCGCGGGTGAGACGCACTACGGCTCGGCCGACCTGAGTGGGCGTACGATCCTGACCGCCGGGCTCGGAGGAATGGGGGGCGCCCAGCCGCTCGCCGCCACGATGGCCGGTGCCGCCATCCTCTGCGTCGAGGTCGACTCGGCGCGGATCGAGCGCCGGCTGCAGACGCGCTACCTCGACGAGGCGACCGAGTCGCTCGACGACGCGCTCGCGCGGGTGCGCAGCGCCGCGTCCGAGGGTCGTCCGCTCTCGGTTGGACTACTCGGCAACGCGGCCGACGTAGTGC
Organism: Actinomycetota bacterium; assembly: GCA_046724925.1. GTDB lineage: Bacteria > Actinomycetota > Thermoleophilia > Gaiellales > Gaiellaceae > JBKOXM01. The sequence continues at coordinate 2,843 of JBKOXM010000203.1, forward strand.
CCGAGCTCGCTGCGCGCGGCGAGCCCTTCGACCTCGTCACCGACCAGACCGCCGCGCACGACCCCCTGAACGGGTACGTCCCGCGCGGCCTCTCGGTCGAGCAGGCGGCCCAGCTGCGGGCGGACGACCCGCAGGAGTACCTGCGCAGGGCTCGCGAGTCGATCGCGCGCCACGTGCAGGCGCTTCTCGAGTACGTCCGAGTGGGGTCGTCTGTTTTCGATTATGGCAACAACCTCAGAGGTGAGGCCCATGGCGCCGGCGTAACGGACGCCTTCTCATACCCGGGCTTCGTCCCGGCCTATATTCGGCCGCTTTTCAGCCGCGGGATCGGCCCGTTCCGATGGGCGGCCTTGTCGGGCGAGCCCGACGACATCGCGGCCATCGACGCTGCGCTGCAGGAGCTGTTTCCAGGCGACGATCTTCTTCAGCGCTGGCTCGGGCTCGCACCCGAGCGGGTTGCATTTCAGGGGCTGCCGGCTCGGATCTGCTGGCTCGGCCTCGGAGACCGTGCGCGGGCGGGGCTGGCGATCAACGAGCTCGTGCGGTCAGGTGCCGTCAAGGCTCCTATCGTGATCGGGCGAGATCATCTCGACTCCGGATCGGTCGCCTCGCCCTACCGCGAGACCGAGGACATGCGGGACGGCTCGGATGCCATAGCCGACTGGCCGATCCTGAATGCGCTGCTCAACGTCGCCGCGGGCGCGACCTGGGTCAGCGTTCACCACGGCGGGGGCGTCGGGATCGGCAACTCGATCCACGCCGGCATGGTCGTGGTCGCCGACGGTACCGACGATGCCGCCGAACGGCTCGAGTGCGTCCTGACGACCGATCCTGGGACAGGTGTGATCCGTCACGCGGATGCCGGCTATGAGGAGGCGCGGGCCGCAGCAGCCGAGCATGGACTGGAGCTTCCCGGCTCGTAGGCGCCTCGGGCGGCGTTAGCGTCCGCACGGTGCCGCTCGTCCTCGTTCGCGATCTCGAGCAACTCGTCACGCCGGCTCGCACGGACGCACCACTGCGCCGCGAGGCGCTGAGTCACATCGACGTGATCGACGACGCCTACGTCCTCTGCGAGGACGGACGGATTGCGGCCGTCGGCCGCATGCGTGATCTCGGCGCTCTTGAGCGTGATCCCGACGAGGAGATCGACGGTCGAGGGCTCTGTGCTCTTCCGGGACTCGTCGACTGCCACACGCACCCGGCGTTTCTCGGCGATCGCGCAGACGACTTCGAGCGCCGCGCGGCCGGAGCGACCTATGAGGAGCTCCACGCGGCGGGAGGCGGGATTCTCTCGACCGTTGGGGCGACACGCGCGGGCACGGACGCTGAGCTCCAAGAAGCCGTGACGACGCACGGGCATTGGATGCTCACTGCCGGCACGACGACGTTCGAGGGCAAGTCCGGGTACGGCCTCGACCGCGAGACCGAGCTCGCGTCGCTCCGGGCGATTCGGAACGCAGACGGGATTCCGACGTGGCTCGGCGCCCACGCGATCCCACCGGAGTTCGAGACCGCCAACGACTATCTCGACTTTGCCCTCAACGACGTGCTCCCGGAGGCAGCTCGGATCGCCGAGGCGGCCGACGTCTTCGTCGAACGTGGGGCCTTCGACGTCGGGCAGGCTCGACGCTATCTCGAGGCTTGTCGCTCTGCGGGCCTCGCCCTGCGCCTCCACGGGGACCAGTTCACCGAGATGGGTGCCGTCCAGCTCGCGATCGAGCTTGGGGCCCGGTCGATCGACCACCTCGAGGCGACCGGCGCGGACGGCGTGAACGCCATCGCGGCGAGCGAGGTGGTCGCAGTTTGCCTTCCCTTGAGCGCGCTGTTCCTCGCACGGCCGATGCCGCCCGCTCGCGCGCTGATCGACGCCGGCGCCGCCGTGGCGCTCGCGACCGACTTCAATCCCGGCAGCGCGTATTGCGAGAGCCTCCCGCTCGTTGTGTCGCTCGCCTGTACCCAACTCAAGCTGACGCCGGCCGAGGCGCTGTCGGCGGTCACCGTCAATGCCGCCCACGTTCTTCGCCGCGCTGACCGCGTCGGCCGGCTTGCACCGGGCTACGAGGCCGACATCATGCTCCTCGATGCTCCCGACTGGCGCTATCTCGCCTACCACCTCGGCGGCTCCCAGCCGCGTCAGGTCCTGCGGCGCGTCGGGAGCTAGGCTCTGAGCATGCCCTCTCGGAAGCAACGCCGCCGCCGCGCCAAGGAGCGCCGGCACGAGTACGAGTACGTCTACGTCGACGAAGAGGGGAACGAGGTCGACGTCGATCCCAGTGAGCTCGAGCACCAGGCCGGCGCGCAAGCCGGCGCAGGCCGACGGAAGGCGGCGGCGACGGGCCGGGGTGCGATTCAACCGCCGTCCTGGCGGCGGGTGGGCCGGCGCGGGCTGCTGCTGACGCCGCTGATGTTTCTGACGGTCCATCTGCTCGGCGGGCTGCCGACGCTGGCGGCCGAGGTGTTCCAGACGTTCTTCCTGATGGCCTTCTTCCTGCCGTTCAGCTACTTCCTCGACTCGTGGATGTACCGCCGCCACATGCGGCGCACGGGCCAGGAGCCCGCGGCCGGGCGCCGCTGAGCGG
>JBKOXM010000063.1:0-4054 GCA_046724925.1 Actinomycetota bacterium
CTCGAGCTCCTCGTAGTTCTCGAGCATCGCCGCGTAGCCCTTGTCGCCAGCGCGCATGTTGCGAACGCGCGCCTGCCGGATCTCCTGCAGACGGCTCGCGTCGATCGTGAGCCCCACGATCTTCACGGGATTGATCTTGAACAGGTCTTCGGGCGGCTCGATGCCCCGCACGATGGGGACGTTCGCGGTCTTGAAGCCCATGTAGCCCAGGTACATCGACAGCGGGGTCTTCGACGTGCGCGACACGCCCACGAGCACGATGTCGGCTTCGTCGAGCCCACCGGCCATCCCGTCGTCGTAGCGAACGGCGAACTCGATCGCCTCGATCCGCCGGAAATACGTCGCGTCGAGCGGCGCGCGCGCCCCGGGAGTCATGCGAGCCGGGGTCTTCGAGACCCGCGAGACCGCATCGATGGGATGCCCCAGGAGGTCGCAGTAGTGGACGCGCGCCCGGCGGCAGAGCGCACGCATCTCCGCCCTCCACTCCGGCTTGACGAGCGTGTAGACGAGAACGGCAGGCTTCCCGCGTGCGCTGTCGACGGCGCGCCGGAGGTCGTCGTTCGAGTCGACCCGCGGATGGCGGATCTCCCTGAACTCCTGATCGGGAAACTGCGCCTCGAGCGCGTGGACGATCCGCACTGCCGTCTCGCCCGTTGAATCCGAGACCACGTGCAGCTCGACTGGCGCGTCCGTCATTCCCCGGACCCTAGCGCCGGCACGATGCGAGCGCGCTCGCGTAGAAACGGAGGTACGCCGCCGTGTGAGCTTGCCAATAGGGCATGAAGTGCCCTCCCGGGCCGACGTGGAAGGAGACCCGCTGGCCGTTGGCCCGAAGCGCATTCGCGAGCACGCCGTCGGCGAAAACGAAGGAGTCGTCCTCTCCCACGTCGATCCAGACCTTGGTGGGACCGAACGGGCGGTGCGTTCGGCCGGCGGCCTCGAGCAGGTCGTGGCGTTCGAAATCGGCGGCGTCGTCGAACGCACCCGCAGGCGTGTCCCCAGCGTTGAACCACATTGCCGGCGAATGCCCTCCGACCGCGCAGAAGCGGCCCGGATGCTCGCGGGCGAGCGCGAGCGCTCCCCACCCGCCCATCGAGATCCCGCCGATCGCGACTCGTTCGGGGTCCGCGTCGAGGCGTTCCACCGCTGTCGGGATCGCTTCCCGTAGGAGGTAGGAGCCCCACTTGCCGCTGCGCCGGTCGTGGAAGTAGCTGGCTGCGCCACCGTTGGCGAGCAGAACGACAGGCGCCTCGTCTCCCAAGCGCTCGAGACCCTGGACGAGCTCCGGGTACAGGAACATGTCCGGCGAGGCGCCGCGACCGTGCAGCAGGACGAGCAGCGGCCGTCCACGACCTCCGCCGGGCGGGGTCAGCGTCACCTCCTCGACGCGCCGTTGCACGAGGCGACTGTCGAGGGTGAACCGCTCGATCTTCGTGTGCTCGTCCCCGCCGCAGCCGGAGAGCAGCGCCAGGAGCGCGATCAGGGTGATCGTCCCGGGCCTCATCACTCGCTAACGTTGCCCCATGGCGCAGCCGGAAGCTGAGCTCCCGCATGAGCTCGACGTCGTCCCGATGGAGAAGGTCGTCTCTCTGTGCCGGCGGCGCGGCTTCGTGTTCCCGTCATCGGAGATCTACGGCGGTCTCGGCTCGACCTACGACTACGGGCACTACGGCGTCCTGCTGAAGAACAACCTACGCTCGCGGTGGTTCGAGGCAATGATCCGCGACCGCGACGACATCGTCGCGGTCGACACGGCCGTGATCCTGCATCCGCGAGTGTGGGAAGCGTCGGGTCACGTGGAAGGATTCGCCGACCCACTCGTCGACTGCCGCACGTGCAAGCTCCGCTTCCGCGCCGACCAGCTCGGGGAAGCGCAGTGCGGTCGCAAGCCGAGCAAGCATCCGGGCGAGACGCCGGACTGCGACCTGACCGAGGCGCGCCAGTTCAACTTGATGTTCGAGACCACCGTCGGGCCGGTACAGGACGAGGGGGCGCGCGCCTACCTGAGGCCGGAGACCGCGCAGGGCATCTTCATCAACTTCAAGAACGTGCTCCAGCTGGCCCGCCGGCGGCCTCCCTTCGGTATCGCCCAGATCGGCAAGTCGTTCAGGAACGAGATCACGCCCGGGAACTTCCTCTTCCGAGTCCGCGAGTTCGAGCAGATGGAGATGGAGTTCTTCGTGCCGCCCGACGAGGCGGAGCAGTGGTACCGGTACTGGATCGAGGAGCGCATGCGCTGGTACCTGCGGTACGGCCTCCGCGAGAGTCGTCTCCGTGTGCGCGAGCACGGTGAGGAGGAACGCTCGCACTACTCGCGTGGGACGAGCGACATCGAGTACCTATATCCGATCGGCTGGTCGGAGCTCGAGGGAGTCGCGAACCGAGGCGACTACGACCTGACGAGGCACACCGAGTTTTCATCGACGAAGCTCGAGTACGTCGGACCGGACGGCGAGCGCTACATGCCGTACGTGATCGAGCCTGCGGTCAGCCTCGAGCGGATCATCGTCGCCATGCTCGTGGACGCCTACGACGAGGAAGTGGTCGCGGAGCGTGAGCGGACCGTGCTGCGGCTTCACCCTCAGGTGGCGCCGGTGAGCGCGGCCGTGCTGCCGCTGATCGCCAAGGACGAAAGGATGGTCTCAACGGCTCGAGGCCTCCACGAGGAGCTGCGCGACGACTTCTTCGTCGAGTACGACGACGCCGGGGCCATCGGTCGCCGGTACCGCCGCCAGGACGAGATCGGCACGCCGTTTGCATTCACGATCGACGAGCAGACGGCGAAGGATCAGACGGTCACGATCCGCGACCGCGACTCGCTCGCGCAGGAGCGTGTCGCGCTCGCGCGCGTGAGCGAGTACCTGCGAGACGCGCTGCGGCGGCCCTGGCAAACGCCGAAAGGGGACTGATGGAACGGGACGTCTATCCGGGCTCGTACGAACCGGCCGGCCGGTTCGAGCGCCACACGATCGTCAGCGAAGCGCTCAGGGACAATCCACTCGGCGACCCACACGAGCGACCCTTGTGGATGTACACGCCGCCCGGTTACGACGACGAGCCGGATCGCCGCTACGCCTCTGTGTACGTGATCCAGGGCTACACCGGTCAGGTGGACATGTGGTGGAACCGGACTCCATTCGCTCCGAGCTATCCGGAATTGGCGGACCGGGTCTTTGCGGAGCAAGGCGCGCCTCCCGTGGTCGTCGTGTGGGTCGACGCGTGGACGGCGATCGGCGGCTCACAGTTCGTCGACTCGCCGGCGATCGGCAACTACCACACCCACCTGTGCGAGGAGATCGTTCCGTGGGTCGACGAGCGCTACCGCACCGTGCCGGAGGCGGCCCATCGCGGCATCCAGGGGAAGTCGAGCGGCGGCTACGGCGCGATGATCACGCCGCTGCTGCGGCCCGATCTTTTCGGCGGGCTCGCCACCCACGCGGGCGACGCGCTCTTCGAGCACTGCTATGCGCGGGACTTCGCGCCGGCGCTGCGGGAACTCCGGAAGAGCTACGGCGGTTCCTTCGAGCGCTTCTGGGAGGACTTCTACGCGCGTCCGGGCATCCAGAAGCCGGCCGACCCGCAGATCATCAACACCTGGGGCATGGCCGCGGCGTACTCGGCGAACGAGGACGGGTCGGTCGACCTGCCGTTCGACCTCGAAACCGGCGAGCTTCGACCGGAGGTCTGGGATCGGTGGCTCGCGTGGGACCCCGTGCGGATGGTCGAGAGTCGGGCGGATGCGGCGCGGTCGTGGAAGGCCGTCTACATCGACTCAGGCACGAGCGACGAGTACTTCCTCGACCTCGGCGCCGAAGCCTTCCGTCGGAAGCTCGAGCAGGTTGGAGTGACCGACGTCTTCTTCGAGCTGTTCGAGGGCAAGCACGGCGGCATCGCCTGGCGCTATCCGATCGCGCTCAATTATCTCGCCGAACGGCTGAGCCCCTAGCCTCGTTACTGCCGGCGGGGCGGACGCTCGAGGAGCTTCGGCCGCGGTGTTGTGAACCCGAACTTCTCGTAGAGACCGTGCGCGTCCTCCGTGTGGAGGACCCAGCAG
>JBKOXM010000164.1:0-5879 GCA_046724925.1 Actinomycetota bacterium
GTTCAGAGCAGCGGCGGCGCGCGCGACAGCCGACGGCCCGCTGCCCGGCAGCACGCTCAGGACGCCCAGCGCGACCACGGCGGCAACGATGGCCGCGGCCGCGACGCGGAACGCCGATCGCGGTAGCCGCAGATCCGGTCGGCGTGTCGCGGACGTCGCATCGTCGAGCAGGATGCGTGCTTTCAGGGCGCGAGCAGCGACGCTTTCAGGGCCCGGTGCCTCGTCTTCGCGAACCGGGTTCTCCCGCGTCAGCAACGCGAGTGCCTCGTCGTTCTTCATCACAGTTCCTCCAGTCCGTATCGCGTCATCCCTCGCACCGTGTTGCCGGGCTCGAGCCGTTCGAGCTCTGCACGGAGACGGCGCCGTGCCCGGTGGAGGCGCACCTTGGCCGCCGTCGCCGTGCAGCCGAGGGTCACCGCCGCCTCTCGGGTCGATAGACCATCCCAGGCGACGAGCAGGAGGATCTCGCGATCAGCTGTCGAGATCCGACCGAGCGCGTGGATGATCGGCGGGCGCTTGCCCGGGTCCGAGTCGCTCTCACGCTCTCCGGCCACGCGCGCTCTCAGCGCCTCTCTCCTTCCGGCCGCGCGGCGTTGATTCGCGAGGACACGTCGGGCGACGCCGAACAGCCACGGCTTGGCGTCGTTCGGCACGTCCTCCAGGCGGCGCCAGGCGACGAGGAACGTTTCGGCAACGACCTCCTCCGCGTCGGCTTGAGTCGCCCGGCGCAATGCATACGCCGACACGGCACGAAAGTGCTCGTCGAAGACGTGCTCGAAGCGCTCCCGCCGTGCATCCGCTGATTCGTGTCGCACGTCCATCAGATGTCCGGGAGCACAGCGCCAGTTACAGCCGGTGACGCGACGTGACGGAGGAACAGCACCAGGACGAGTGTGGCGCAGCCGCCGAATCCGGGCCACCGATCAATCCGCTGAGGTCCTGCGACGGTCTGAATTAGGCCGCGTCGCGCGTCTGCTCGAGCCCGTCCAGAATCAGGTCGAGTCCGAGTTCGAAGCCGCCCTCCTGCTCGTCGCGCGGCTCCATGTGCTGGTGCACGTGCTCGACAAAGTCGGGATACGTATCCGCCGGAAGCTCCGCCAGGAAGGCGGTCGCCATTCCGGCGAGATCGTCGTCAACCACCTCACGAAAGCTGAGCTGCATGGTCGTGAACCCGAGGACGTACGCCTCGAGGACGTGAAACGCGTGAAAGACGACCTCCTTCGGCAGACCGGCTCTTCGGAGCGTGGCGAGCATCCAGTCGCTGTTACGCAAGCGAGCCGGGCCGCCGCTCTGCTGGGACATCGACAGGCCCGAGGCCCAGGGGTGGCGCAGAAGGACGTCACGGGTCGAGATCGCGTTGCGGCGCAGAGCCTTCTTCCAGCCGACTCGCTCGGAGGGCAGATCGATCTCGTCCGCGACGAGGTCGACGATGCCGGCCAGGATCTCGTCCTTGTTGGCGACGTGGTTGTAGAGCGACATCGCCTCGACGCCGAGGAGCTTTGCGAGGCGCCGCATGCTGAGCGCCTCGATCCCCTCTGCGTCGGCGAGGTCGACCGCAGCGCGGAGCACACGTTCCTTGCTCAGAGGAGCTCGGGACCCGGCCTTTGCTTCAACTCTCTTCGCCACGGTTCTGCTTGCTTGACAGACTGACCCCGTAAGGTTAGCTTACGCTGTATGCTTACGGTGTATGTAGAGGTCGGCGCCGGTCACCAGTCGGCGGCCATCGATCCGAGAGGAAGTCATGGCAGCAACCACACAGCAACTGTCGGAGCGCGCATCGTCGCAGAGCGCCGCGCGCGCGAGGTCTGAACCGAACACGATGAAGGCGATCGTCCATAAGCGCTATGGCCGACCGGAGCCACCCGTGATCGATCTCGGCGAGGTCGACGTGCCCGTCCCTGAGGACGATCAGGTGCTCGTCCGCGTACACGCGTCATCCGTCAACCCAGTCGAGTGGTACGGGGTGACGGGGCCGTATTTCGCACGACTCGGGGCGGGGTTCCGCAAGCCGAAGGATCCCAGGCTGGGGGCCGATCTCGCCGGGGTGGTCGAAGCGGTGGGCCGGGAGGTCCGGGACTTTCGGCCGGGTGACGAGGTCTTTGGCTCCGGAGCCGGCGCGTGGGCCGAGTACGCCGTGGCCCGGGAGGCCCGCGTAGCGCTCAAGCCGGCGAACGTCTCGTTCGAGGAGGCAGCGGCGGTGCCGATCGCGGGGCTCACGGCGCTGCAGGCGCTGCGCGATCACGGGCAGGTCCAGCCGGGCCAGAAGGTCCTGATCAACGGCGCATCCGGCGGGGTCGGCACATTCGCGCTCCAGCTCGCGAAGGCCTTCGGCGCAGAGGTGACCGCCGTCTGCAGCACCAGAAACGTGGAGCAGGCCCAGGCGCTGGGCGCGCACCGTGTCGTGGACTACACGAAGGAGGACTTCGCGAAGCTCGGGATCCGCCACGAGCTTATGGTGGACATCGCGGGAAGCCGCTCGTTCCTCGACTGCAGGCGGGCTCTGAAGGCAGACGCCACGTTCGTCCTCGTCGGAGGGAAGATGACGTACCGCGGGCTCGGACCCCTTCCCCACATCGCCGGGACGTTCTTGAAGTCGCGGTTCCGCAGCCAAAGGATGACGTTCTTCGTCGCGAAGATCACGATGGAGCAGCTCTCGCTCATGCGCGACCTGATCGAGGCCGGGAAGGTGCGGCCGGTCGTCGAGAGGACCTATCCGCTGAGGGAGGCCCGCGACGCGCTCGCTTATCTGGGTGAAGGGCACGCCCGCGGAAAGGTCGTCATCACAGTCTGACGCGCGTCAGGAAACCCGCGCTACGCGGACTCCCGGGCGCGTTTACGCCACTGGGCTAAGTTCCGCGCGTGTCCGACGCCGTGCAAGAGCTCGAGCGCGACGCCGAGCATCAGGTCACGCCGCTCGAGCTCTTCTTCGACCTGGTCTTCGTGTTCGCGATCACCCAGGTCACGAGCCTGCTCGCCGACGACCCGACGTGGAGTGGAGTCCTCCACGGGATGCTCGTGCTCGCGGCGCTGTGGTGGGCGTGGACCGCGTACGCGTGGTTGACGAGCGCGATGGACGTGGACGAGGGTGGCGTCCGGCTGGCGATGCTCGCCTCGATGGGGGCGATGTTCGGCGTCGCCTTGGCGGTGCCCGGCGCCTTCGGAGACGACGCCGTGCTGTTCGGCGTCGCCTACCTCCTCGTCCGCCTCCTTCACCTCGTCCTCTCTGGCATTGTCGCCGGCGACGATCCCCACCGCCGCGGCGCGCTGATTCGGTTCGCGCCGACAGCGATCCTGGGCGCCTCGTTGCTCGTGCTGGCCGGCTTCGTCGAGGGGAACGGGCGCGTCGCGGTCTGGGTGGTCGCGCTTGCGATCGACTACCTCGGCCCGGCCGTGATCGGAGTCGGGAGCGGCTGGCGGGTAGCGCCCGAGCACTTCGCCGAGCGGCACGGGCTGATCATCCTGATCGCGCTCGGTGAGTCGATCATCGCGATCGGCCTCGGCGCCGGGTTCGAGCTCGTCGCGGGCGTGGTCGTGGCGGCGGCATTGGGACTCGTGGTCGTCTCGGCGCTTTGGTGGCTCTACTTCGACGTGGCCGCGATCTTCGCCCGGAGGCGCCTCATGCAAGCACAGGGCCTCGAGCTGCACCGGCTTGCGCTGCACTCGTACAGCTACCTCCACCTGCCGATGGTCGCCGGCACCGTCCTGTTCGCCCTCGGGCTCAAGACGACGCTCGGCCACGTTGGTGAGGCGCTCGACACCGTGCCTGCAGTCGGACTATGCGGCGGCGCCGCCCTCTACCTGCTCGGACACATCGCTTTTCTCTTCCGGACGACCGGCCGAGTCTTCAGGCGGCGGACGGTTGGGGCGATCGTGTTGCTCGCCTTGATCCCGCTTGCGGTCGCGATTCCCGCGCTTGCGGCGCTCGCCCTCGTCAGCGCCGTGTGCTCGCTGGTCGTGGCCTACGAGGCGATCCGCTATCGCGAGTCCCGAGTGCGGGTGAGACACCCCGAGCTCGCGGGCTGACGAACGACCGCCGTCTTCTCGCCGCGCCGGCACCGCGCTCTTGAGCCGTGCGGCGATCGGTGGGGCCGGATAGGGTCGGACGCATGGCATCAGCACCGATCATTCTGGTTCCCGGATTCTGGCTCGGCGCGTGGGCGTGGGACGACGTCGTCTCCCGTTTGCGTGCCGACGGGCACGACGTCACCGCGCTCACGCTGCCAGGTCTCGAGTCGGTGGACGCCGACCGCTCCGCCATCACCCTGACCGACCATGTCGACGCGATCTGCGAAGCGGTCGGCGCGGCGGAATCTCCCGTCGTGCTTGCCGTGCACAGTGGAGCCGGATTCTCCGGCTACGCCGCGAGCGACCGTGTCCCGGATTTGATCGCGGCCATGGTCTACGTCGACACCGGCCCCGGAGTCGGAGCGATGGCGCCCGACTTCGACGGCGTGGAGAAGGCGCTGCCCACACGCGAGGAACTCGAGGCGGAGGAGAACCTCGACGGGCTCAGTGAGGAGCAGCTCGAGACCTTCCGGCGGCGGGCGATTCCCCAGCCGGGCGGCGTCCTGCGGGAAGGTGTCGAGCTAACCAACGAGGCCCGGCTCGACATCCCCAGTACTGCTATCTGCACTGGGTACACGACGGAGCAGTACAAGGACGCGATCAAGGAGGACTACGGGTTTGTCCGCGGCTTCGCCGAGCTGCGGAACGTCACGTGGGTCGACCTGCCGACGAGCCATTGGCCCATGTGGTCGCGCCCCCGGGAGCTCGCCGAGATCATCGCCGGCGTCGCGAAGGCGCACGGCTCAGGCGCCTAGCTGTACTAGGTGAGGGCTCCCGACATCGACGCTGCTGCCCGGTTCCTCGCCGGCAACGGCCGTGTGCTCGACCGTCGCCGCTTCGAGCGGCTTTTCTTGAGCGGAGAAGCTCGACCGGTGCGCGACGCGGTCGCTGCGTTCCGCAACCCCGACGGCGGGTTCGGTCACGCGCTCGAGCCCGATGGGCGCACGCCGGCGAGCCAGCCGGCCGCCGTCGCGATGGCTTTGGGCACGCTCGACGAGGCCGACGCGTGGGACGAAGAGCTCGTCGAAGGCGCGTGTGAGTGGCTAGCATCGAACGCCCCCGCGGAGGGCGGCGCATCGTTTGTGGAGCCGACGGTCGAGGGATGGCCGCACGCTCCGTGGTGGGAGGCAGAGGACGAGCGTCCGCCGTCGCTCTTCACCACTGGGGACATCGCGGCCACGCTGTATGCGCGCCGCGTCGAGCATCCGTGGCTCGACGGCGCCACCGACCTGCTCTGGAGGCGGATCGCCGATCTCGAGAATCCAGGGCCCTACGGGTTCCGGGGTGTGCTGAGATTCCTCGAGCACGTGCCGGATCGCGGCCGGGCTGAGCCGGCGTTCGAGCGGGTGGGGAGGCTGTTGCTCGACCAGGACATGGTTGCGTTCGATCCCGATGCCGAGGGAGAGGTCCACACGCCGCTGGACTTCGCTCCGAATCCCGATTCAATCGCCCGTCGACTCTTCGACGAGGCCACGATCGAGGCGCACCTCGACCACCTCACCATTAGTCAGGCAGACGACGGGGGCTGGCATTTCAACTGGCCTGCTTGGTCGCCCGTCGCGGCGAGCGAGTGGCGCGGATCGGTCACCGTCAAAGCTCTTCGCACGCTGCGCGCCAACGGCCGTCTCTAAGAGCGAGCTTGAATCCGACCCGGAGGCGAGCGCCGGTGTCGCACGCGCATGCAGAAAGTCGCGTAGGTCAGTCCTCCGCGGGAGCGTAGGTCGCGAAGATCGCGCCGGTGGTCGTCACCTCGCTGTCGACGAGCCGCATCGGCCTCAGCGCACCGTCCTCGGGGAAGATGCGCTTGCCCCCGC
>JBKOXM010000206.1:0-13044 GCA_046724925.1 Actinomycetota bacterium
GCCGCCCCACCTGTTCGAGTACACGGCTGTCGACCAGTACACCTTCGCTGGCGGCTCCTTCCTGATCACCTTCCAGGCGACCTGTACGATCGTCGCGGCCGACCCCTTTCCCGGCCCCCAGACCATCGCCTGCGACGGGAACTGGCGCGTGAACGGCGGGACCGGCGACTACGTCGGGCTGATCGGCACCGGCAAGTTCACTGAGCTACAGGAGATCAGCGACCCGATTTTCTTCGTCGGCACCGGCACCGTCACCGAGGTCGGGAAGATGCACATCGACTGAGCTGGCCGAGCATCACCGACGCACGACCTCTAGTCGCGGTACGTGTGATCGGGCAGGCCGTAGCCCAAGGTAGCCAGAGCGCGGCGGAGCGCGTCAGCTGCTCCGCCGCCGTCGGCTCCTGCTCGAAAGGCTTAAGAAAGATCTGGGCGCTGAAGTCGAACTCGATCACATCGGTTCGGTTAACAGCCGGGACCCCGAGCTCGGGGGAGGATTCGGCGAACCGCTCGCATCCGCTGGAATTCGGTTCGGGTGCTCTCGCATGAGCTGGCGAGGGTCAACTCGCAGAGGTTGGCGTCAGGGCCGCATTTAGAGATCAGCCCCGGGCAAAACCGGCCGATTTGCAGGAGCTTCTGGATGGGCCGTGAAGGATTCGAACCTTCGACCTTGGGATTAAGAGTCCCCTGCTCTACCAGCTGAGCTAACGGCCCGTAGCCGCGAAAAATGCTGGCACATTTTTCGCGGGAGAGGCTAGTCGCCTCGCTTCGCTCGCGAAGAGAGAAGGAGGCTGGCCCCCCGAGGTCCGTACTGTAGCGCCGATGAAAGTGCTCTCGGTGGTCGGGAATCGGCCCCAGTTCATCAAGTCGGCGCCGCTTTCGGTCGCCCTGCGCGCAGCGGGCATCGAGGAGATCAGCCTGCACACCGGTCAGCATTACGACCGCGAGCTTTCGCAGGTCTTCTTCGACGAGCTCGATCTGCCTGAGCCGGGCTATGCACTCGAGCTCCATACGGCCGACCCGGACGCGATGCGACCGGCAATCGAGCAGGTGATCGCGGACCGCACACCCGAGTGGCTCGTCGTCTACGGCGATACCAACTCGACACTCGCGGGCGCGCTTGCGGCCGAGCACGTCGGTGTTCCGATCGCACACGTCGAGGCGGGCCTTCGGAGCGGCGATCGGTCGATGCCAGAAGAACGCAACCGCATCGAGGTCGACCGTCTGTCGGCCCTGCTCTTCTGCCCCGACGAGGGAGCCCGCGGGACCTTGGAGCGCGAGTGGGTGGGCGGCCGGATCGAGGTCGTCGGGGACGTGATGGCCGACGCGGCCGCACGCTTCGCGCCGATCGCGAAATCCCGCTCGCACGTGCTCACGGACCTTGGCGTCGAGCCGGGCGAGTACGTCGTCGCGACAATCCATCGCGAGGCGAACGTCTTCCAGCCCCGGCTCGGCCGTATCGTCGAAGGCCTCAATCGCCTCGAAGAGCCCGTCGCGTTTCCCGCCCACCCTCGCACCCGGGCGCAGCTCAACAGCGAGAGCCTCGTGCTCGAGCCTCACGTGCACCTGTTGCCTCCGCTCGGCTATCTCGACTTCGCAGCCTTGGCCTCGCAGGCCCGTGTGATCGTCACCGACTCGGGCGGGCTGCAGAAGGAGGCTTACTGGTACGGCGTCCCGTGCGTGACCGCGCGCAACACGACCGAGTGGACGGCGACCATCGACGCCCGCGCCAACGTCCTCGTGGACGACGATCCGGCGGCCCTGGCCCAGGCGGTGGCAAGCGCGTCGATGCCTGCCGAGCGCCCCACGCTGTACGGCGACGGCCATGCCTCGGAGCGGATCGCCGACGTTCTGCGTAGCCTTTCGGGCGAATGACCGAACGCACGCTCGAGACCGGCATCACGTCGGCCGGCCAGGAAGGCGCGCAGACTCGAAGCTTGGACGTCGCAATCGTCGGCGCCGGCTACGTCGGCGTTCCATTGGCTCGCGCGTTCGCGGAAGCGAACCGCCGCGTCGTACTGGTCGACGTGCTGGCAGACGTGGTCGAGGCGATCAATCGCGGCGAGAGCCACATCGGCGACGTTCCGTCCGAAACGCTCGGCCGCCTCGTCAGGGACGGAAGCCTCAGAGCGACGGCCGACTACGACGCGGTTCGCGACGCCGACGCGATCCTGATCGCGCTCCCGACACCCCTCTCGGAGCAGCGCGAGCCCGATCTCTCGATCGTGCGCGCCGCCGCCGAGGAGATCGCAAAGCGCCTGAAGCGAGGGCACCTGGTCGTGCTCGAGTCGACGACGTACCCCGGCACCACGCGCGAGGAAGTGCTGCCGATCCTCGAGCGCACGGGGCTAAAGGTCGGGCAGGACTTCAACCTGGCCTTCTCGCCCGAGCGCGTCGACCCCGGCAACGAGAGGTGGCCGGTTCGCAAGGTGCCCAAGATCGTCGGAGGCATGACCGACGAATGCGTCGAGCGTGCGGCGGCGCTGTACGAAGGGGCGATCGACGAGGTCGTGCGCGTCTCGTCCCCGGAGGCCGCGGAGCTGACGAAGCTGCTCGAGAACATCTTCCGCTCGGTCAACATCGCACTCGTGAACGAGCTCGCACAGCTCTGCGAACGCATGGGGATCGACGTCTGGGAGGTGGTGGAAGCGGCTGCCACCAAGCCCTACGGCTTCATGAGCTTCAAGCCGGGACCCGGGCTCGGCGGCCACTGCATCCCGATCGATCCCTTCTACCTGACCTGGAAAGCGCGTGAATACGACTTCACGACGCGCTTCGTGGAGCTCGCCGGTGAGGTCAACCAGAACATGCCCTACTACTGCCGGTCGCTCGTGTCCCAAGCCCTCAACCACGGACGACAGCGGTCGCTCAGCGGTTCCCGGGTGCTCGTGCTCGGGGTCGCGTACAAGGCGGACATCGCCGACGTCCGCGAGTCGCCGGCGATCAAGCTCGTCGAGCTGCTGCGGAACGCAGGTGCGGACGTCGCGTATCACGACCCACACGTGCCGGGCGTCCCCGAGCTCGGACTGGAGTCGGTCGAGCTCGACCCGCCGGCCTACGACTGTGTCGTGATCGTGACCGGGCACTCGGCAATCGACTACGACGACGTGGTCGAGCGAGCCCACGTGGTCGTGGATTTCCGGAACGCCACAGGCGAGAACGGCAAGCGCAGCGAGAAGGTGTGGAAGCTCTAGGAGGAGCGCGGATCGGCGTCGCGGGCCTCGGCCACTGGGGCCCGAATCTCGCTCGCAATTTCGACGACCTCGGCGCGCTCGCGAGCCTGTGCGATTCCGATCCCGAACATCTCGGCCGGTACGCCGCGCGGTACCCGTCGGCGGGCGCAACGACGTCGTTCGACGACCTGCTCGGAGACAGGTCGCTGGACGCGGTCGTCGTCGCGACGCCGGTACCGACCCACTATCCGCTCGCCAAGCAGGCGCTGGAGGCCGGCAAGCACGTCTTCGTCGAGAAGCCGCCCGCGATGCGCGGAGAGGAGATGGAAGATCTCGTGGCGCTCGCCGAGGAGCGCGACCTCGCGCTGATGCCGGGCCACCTCCTGCTCTACCACCCCGGAGTCCGCAAGCTGAAGGAGCTGATCGACGCCGGCGACCTAGGGGACGTTCTGTGCGTCTACGGCAACCGCCAGAACCTGGGGATCATCCGCAAGGACGAGAACGCGCTCTGGTCGCTGGGGGTCCACGATCTTTCCGTGATCCTCTATCTCCTGGACGAGGAGCCGACCGAGGTGTGGGCGCACGGCAACTCGTTCTTGACGCCCGGGGTCGAGGACGTCGTCTTCTGCTACCTGCGCTTCCCCTCCGGGAAGATCGCGCACATGCACCTGTCGTGGCTCGACCCACACAAGATGCGGAAGATCACCGTCGTGGGCCGCGACAAGATGGTCGTCTTCGACGACATGGAGCTCGAGCGCAAGGTGACGATCTACGAGAAGGGCCCGTGGCAGCCGGCCGAGACCTACGGCGAGTGGCAAACGAGGACCGGCGACATCTCGAGCCCCAAGATTCCGAACGACGAGCCGCTCCGTCTCGAGTGCGAGCATTTCCTCGCTCTCGTCCAGGGAGGCGGTGACCGCCTGCGCGTTGCGAAAGACGGTCTCTCGGTGGTGCGGACCCTCGAACAGCTCCAGAGCTCGCTCAGCGCGCGAAATGCGGCGCATTTCACGCGGGTTTCCGTTTGAGCACCGAAATCGCCTCCACGGCGATCGTCTATCCCGGGACGGTCCTCGGAGAGGGCTGCAAGATCCTCGACTACGCCGTCGTGGGCAAGGAGCCGATCTTGTCGCCGCGCTCGACGGCCAAGCGCGAAGATCTGCCGCCGCTCGAGCTCGGCGCCGGAACGGTCGTCTCGACGGGGGCCATCGTCTTCGCCGGGACGACGATCGGCGTGCGCGTGATCGTCGGAGACCAGGCGTGCGTGCGGGAGCGCTGTGCAATCGGTGACGACGTCGTGATCGGACGTGGCACACTCGTCGAGAACGACACGTCCATCGGGGCGCTGACCAAGATCCAGGCGGATGCCTACATCACCGCGTACTCGACCCTCGAGGACAACGTGTTCATCGCCCCGAGGGTCGTGACGACGAACGACAACTACATGGGCCGTACGGAGCAACGCTTGCAGCGCGTCAAGGGGCCGACGATCCGGCGCGGTGCTCGTGTGGGCGGCGGCGCTGTGCTGCTCCCAGGGATCGAGGTGGGCGAGGAGGCATTCGTGGGCGCCGGGGCGGTGGTGCTGAACGACGTGGCCGCGCGGGCGGTCGTCGTCGGAAACCCGGCGCGGCAGATCCGTGAAGTGGTCGCGGAGGAGCTGCTCGAGAACCAGTAAGCGGCGTACGCCGTTAGCGCCTGGTGTAGGTCAGGCGGTAGGGGCCGGATCCGCGTCCGACGACCTTGATCTGGAGAAAGTGCCAGCCGGTCTGGCGTGCTCGATAGGAGACTCGTTGCCGCCAGCCGCGCCGCGCCGAAGCCGCGGCCCGCTGCGAGAGCGCGCGCAGAGAGAGCGGCCCCTCGACCCGGGTCGTCCCCGGCTTCCACAGGATGAGTGCGGAGTGCGATCGGAATGGGCCCTCGAGCCGAGCGGCGAGGCGCTGACCGGCTCGGAGGTAGACGCGGAACACGTCGCTCTGATCGTCCCAGTAGTCCACGGTCGCGGTCACATTGACGCGGGCGCCTTGAAGCTTGAGCGCCTGCGAGCCGGCTTCGTCGTTCGGTTCGAATCGATCGGGTGCGGGAGGCGACCCCGCTGCCGCGAGAGCTTTGGCGATGTTGAGGCGGCCCCAGCCGCTCAGTGCGTCGCGACCGCGACGGCACGCGCGACATCCATTCGCCGCAACTGCGTCGTCCGCTGCGCGCTCGAGCAGGGCGCGTGCCTGCTCGGCCCGGAGCGTCGGTCGGGTGGCGAACAGCAGGGCCGCTGCTGCGGCGGCTTGCGGAGCGGCGAACGACGTGCCCTCTGCACGCCGGTAGTCGTCGGGCCCGCAGACCGAGTACCCCTGATCGGGGCAACTAGGCCGGGCAGCGGTTAGCGCGCGCGGGAGGGTCGAGACGATGTCCTGCCCCGGAGCCACGAGGTCGTTGAAGATCGCGTCTCGGTTCGAGAACGGCGGAATCGATCCGTCCTGGCCGTACGCGCTGACCCCGAGCACGTGCGGGAGCGCCGCTGGATAGCTCGCGAACGGCCAAGGGGTCGACGGCGCCTGGTCGCCGTTTCCGACCGCCGCGACCACGAGCGCGCCTCGCTTGACTGCGTAACGGACGGCACTCGCCTCCACGGGCGAGAACGTGTCGCGCCGTGGGTGGCGCGGGTCGCGGAGGCCGCCCAGTGACAGGTTGACGACCCGCGCTCCGCGGTCGACGGCCCAGCGGATCGCGGCGGCCTCGGCTCTGATCGAGACCGAGCGATCCGGCCTCACGACCTTGGCGATGATCAGCTGCGCCGGGAACGCGATGCCGGCGATTCCAGCTCCGTTGTTCGTGGCCGCAGCGATCACCCCGGCCACGAACGTGCCGTGGCCGAACCTGTCGGTTAGCGCGCTGCCGCCTACGAAGCTGCGCGAGTCTGCGATACGGTTCGCGAACTCCGGATGCGAGCCGTCGATTCCGGAATCGATGATCGCCACGTGGACCGGGGGCAGGAGGGGCGGCTGAGGCCAGAAATCGAAGGCGTGATCCTGATTGAGGTACCACTGGCGTGCGGCGAGAGGGTCGTTCGCGACAAACGACGAGGCGGCGCCGGCCCGCCCGGCTGCCACGAGCGCAACCGCGGCAGCGAGCGCGACCACTGTCCTCTTCACTCGCTCAGCACCCTGAGAACGGGCGAGACGCCGGGCGCGAACCCCCGACCGGGGGCGACGCGGGCCCGGTAGGTGCCCGGCACGAGCTCCAGCCTGACCAGGAACCGACCGCCTGCGTCGAGCTTGCCGCTCGCGATGGGCCGCCACCCAGAGTCGGTCTGACGCTGCACGGTCACGGTAACGCCAGGAAGAAGCGGCCTGACGAGCCCGCGCAGCTCGGTTCGCAACGCAACCGGATCGAGCCTGACCCGAGGTGCAACCGCGACCCGGACGGCGCCGCTCACCAGGCCGCGGCCCGCGGAAAGCCGGAAGAGCGTCGGCGAGGTGACCTTCACCGTCGTCTCGAACAGACCGCCGGATTTCGCCACGACTCGAGCCGCCGGCTCCCACGCGCCGGACGAAGTCTGCCGTTCCAGAGTCACCGTGCCCACGCCCCGCGCGCGGCCGCTGAGCTTCGTCTTCACCCCGTAGGCGACCGGGCCCACGGGGCGGTCGAGCGCGAGCACACCGAAGCGGAACCACGTCGAGCGGAGCTCGAGGATCCGGCGAACGTCCGCGCCGGAGATGTCCACGCTTCCGCGTGCGCCGATCGCGGTGATCGTGTCGACCCGCGCCGATCGATTGACCGAGGCGACGACGTCGACCAGCTTGCCAGGCACTTTGAACGCTTTCGCGAGGCGTGCCGCTCCGAAGGGGTACGGGCCCCAGCGATGGTGCGGCGAGATCGAGTCGTAGGGATCGGGGACCGATACGAGGTAGGGCGTCGGCTGCGAACCGGGCCAGACGTCCTCGATCGACGCTGTTCGACCACCGGACGTCGAGAAGAAATAGGTCGTGGCCACGCGCCCGGCGTAGGCGAGGATCTGCCCTGCCGTCGCGTCTACCGCGGCGTTGGAAGACGGCTTCTCAGCCTCGATTCCGCCGTAGACCTGACTGCGCGTGTCGTCGAAGAGGTCGTAGGCGCCACCCGTCTTCCGGACCGCGAGAGCGTACGACCGGGCTACGACGGCTTGTGCCTTGAGCGCCTCCGGAAGCCAGTCGAACGGCATCTCGCGCGGCACGACGCCGTAGAGGTACGCCTCGAGGCCGACATGGTTGACGACCTGAACGCGATTGTTCTTGGCGATCAGCTGCAGTTGCCCGCGGTACGGCCGGCCGAGCTCCAGAGGGGCAGTCGTAGCCGTGAAGAGCAGCGGGCCAGGCAACGCCTCCGGAAGCTCCTTGCCCTCGACTCGAACCTTCAGGCCCGGCCCGATCGTCTGGCGACCCGGCGGAACGCGGAAGAGGCGACCGTCGGCCGCACGAACGCGAAAGCCCGCCTTGGACCCGAGCGTGATCGACTTGGCACCGTCACGCAGCAGGACGCGAACCTTGGCCAGCGGCGCGCGCGCGAGCGTCGTCCCGCGGTAGTAGTGCGCGACGATCCTGGCGTAGCCGACGCCGCGCTGGGCGAAGCCGAGCGCTCCGTACTGGCTCATCCCGACCCCGTGGCCCCAGCCCCGCCCGCTGATGAAGAAAGCGGGTGTCCCGCTCGCAGCTTGTTCGACAGCGGCCGGTGCGCGGTCCCGATCCGCCCCTGGAGACGCCGCGCTCGCGCCGCTGAGGGCGGCGAGCAGCAAGGCGGGGACAGCGAGGGCTCGGCGAGGCATTCAGGTTGGAGGAGCCGGCGTTCCGTCGCAGGCTAGCGAACGTCGAGCCGGGAAACTTCCGCCTTTACACGTTTTTCGATCCCGTGGTTCGGCAACCTGAGACGCGGCATGCCGACCAAAGTCGATCTGCTTCCACCGCGCTACCGTAGCCCCGTTTCGATTGGGCGTGGCGGAATGGGCGACATCGTCCGCGCGACCGACGACGTGCTCGGCCGTGTGGTCGCTATCAAGCTGCTTGCCGAGCGGTACGCGGCCGATGCGGCGATTCGAGATCGCTTCAAGCGTGAAGCGCTCGCGGCGGCAAGGCTCTCCGGCGATCCGAACACCGTCACGATCTTCGACGTCGGCGAGTGGGAGGAGCGGCCGTTCATCGTCATGGAGTACCTCGAGGGCGGCTCGCTCGAGGATCGCGTGCGCAGAGACGGACTGCAGGAGCCTGGCCAGGTGCTGGATTGGCTCGAGCAGGCGGCGAGAGCACTCGACGCCGCGCACGAGCAGGGCATCGTCCACCGTGACGTCAAGCCCGGGAACCTGCTCCTCGACGGAGGCGGGAACGTCCACGTCGCCGATTTCGGCATCGCGAGCGCCACCGGCTTGGATTCGCTGACCGCGACGGGGACCGTGCTCGGGACTGCGGGGTACCTGGCCCCCGAGCAGGCGCGGGGCGGCCGGACTACGCCGGCGAGCGACCGCTACGCGCTGGCGGTGCTTGCGTTCGAGCTGCTCACGGGAGAGCGACCGTATTCGGGCGACACACCTGCGGCGGAAGCTGCCGCCCATGTCCACGGAGAGATCCCGTCGATCAGCGAGAGAGGGAACGATCTTCCGCCGGAGCTCGACCGTGTCTTTCAGCGCGGGCTCGCGAAAGATCCCGAGGAGCGCTACCCGACATCCGTGGACTTCGTCGCCGACCTCCGCGGGGCGCTCGACGAGGCTGCCGGCCTGACACAGGCGCTTCCGATCGCCGACGGCCCGGCCGGAGTCGCCGAAGCAATGCCGGTCCAAAGACCAGTGCCCGAAGAGTGGGAACCGGCGCAGCCGCGTCGGGTCGGGCTCTCCGCCGGACCCGCGGTCGCGATCCTTGTGTTGCTCGGCTTCCTGGTCGGAGGTATCGCGCTGGGCTCCGCACTCGTCGGAGGTGACGACGAGCAAGCGGCTTCGACTCCCAGCCCGCGGACGGTCGTCCGGACGGTAACTCGAGCCGGCGAGCCTCAGCGCACGACCGTGACGGTCGAGGCCGAGTCTCCTCCAGCCGTTCAGACGCCGGCTCCGCCCGCCGGATCAGCGTCGTCGCTGTCCGAGGCGCGACGACTCAACGACCAGGCGACGGAGCTGATGCGCGACGGCGACTACGCCTCGGCGCTTCCGCTGGCGCAGAGCGCACTCGACCGTCTGCGGGGAACCGGAGACCGCTACGAGGCGTACGCGGAGTACAACGTCGGACGATCCCTGATCGAGCTAGGCCGCTGCGACGAAGGTCTGCCGCACCTCGATCGCTCGGAAGACCTGCAAGGCCATCGGAGCGAGTTCGACGAGGCGCGCGCGAAGTGCCGCTAGTGGAAGAGGTCCGTTAGCGCCAGGAGGTTTCCTCGACGAGGGCTCGCTCCTTGAGCGGCTCCCACCACTCCCGGTGTTCCGCGTACCAGCGCACGGCGTCCCCAAGCCCCACCTCGAAGTCGATCTCGGGCTGCCATCCGAGTTCTGTCCGCAGCCTCGACGAGTCGAGCAGGTACCGGCGGTCATGGCCGGGCCGGTCGGGCACGATCGTCTTCAGGTCAGCCGGCTTCTCGAGTAGCGCCAGAACGCGGTCCGCGAGCTCCTCGATCGAGGCCTCGACTCCCGAGCCCACGTTGTAGGTCGCGCCCTCGCGCCCGCGCTCGAGGACGAGGTCGATGGCGCGACAGTGATCGAGGACGTGGAGCCACTCCCGTCGATTCTCGGTGGACGCGTAGAGCGGCAGAGGTCGGTCGTCGAGCGCATTCGTGACGAAGAGGGGAATCACCTTCTCCGGAAACTGATACGGACCGTAGTTGTTCGAGCAGTTCGTGATCGTCACCGGCAGGCCGAATGTCTCGAAATACGCTCGGACGTAGTGGTCGGCGGCGGCTTTCGACGCGTTGTAGGGCGTGCGCGGCCGATACGGCGACTCCTCGGTGAACGACTCGTCGGAGTCGAGCGGCAGGTCGCCGTAGACCTCGCAGGTGGAAACGTGGTGGAAATGCCCCACACCTGCATGTCGGGCCGCCTCGAGCAGCGCCTGCGTGCCCAGCACGTTCGTGCGCACGAAGCGGCTCGGATCGAGCACCGCAAGGCTGTTGTGCGATTCGGCCGCGAAGTTCACGACCAGCTCGATCCTCTCTTCGCGCATGACCTTCTCCGCCAAGTCCTGGTCGGCGATGTCGCCCTGGACGAACACGATGCGGTTCTCGACGTCCGCGAGACTGCGGCGGTCGCCGGCGTAGGTCAGGAGGTCATATGCGACGAGCTCGTCCGCGGGATGGCGTTCGAGCCAGTAGCGGACGAAGTTGGAGCCGATGAAGCCCGCCGCGCCGGTGACGAGAAGGCGCATGTAGACAGCCTAGATCCGAGCCAGGCAGGCGCGCAGACCGTCGCGCCAGTGTGGAAGCGCCGGTGCCTCGGGCTTCTCGCTCCTGAGCACCGAGTACGCGGGGCGGGGAGCGGGACGGTCGATCTCACGGCTCGTAACCCGGCGCACGCGGCAATCGATGCCCGCCTCCGCGAAGATCGCCTCGGCGAAATCCGCCCACGTGCAGTCTCCGTCCGCAGCGACGTGGTAGACGCCGAATGGAAGCGCAACCAGCGCGCCCGTAGCCTCGGCCAGATGTCCGACGTATGTCGGCGACCCGCGCTGATCGTCGACGACCGAGACTTCGTCGCGCTCCGCGCCCAGCCGCAACATCGTGCGTACGAAATTGTGACCCGTCGGGCCGAACAACCAGGAGCTACGCACGATCCAGGCGCGCTCTCCTGCGGCGGCCTCGCCGTGCAGCTTCGACCGCCCGTACGCCGAGAGCGGATTCGTCGAGTCCGACTCGATGTACGGTGCACCCTTGCTCCCGTCGAAGACGTAGTCGGTCGAGTAGTAGACGAGCGGAGCACCGAGCTGGCGCACGTGGTTCGTCCCGCCGACGTTGACGGCCGCAGCCGCCTGCGGGTCCGTCTCGGCGCCGTCGACGTCCGTCCAGGCGGCCGCATGGAGAACGAGGTCGGGCACCTCGAGCGGCGGCGCGGGCTCGGTCACGTCCCAATCCTCACGGCGAAGGGCGATGACCTCGTCGCTCGCGAACGCCTCGATCAGCGCGCGGCCGAGCTGCCCGCCCGAACCCGTAATTACGACGCGGCGCGGTCGCGCTGCGACAGGATCGGCGATGACGTACTCCAGAGGTGCTTCACGCGCGGGTCGTCCCAAGGGACGTTGTGCTCGTCTGGGTCGGCAGGGTCGTACTCACGTGTGACCTGGTAACAGAAGAGGATGTCCGTGAGCGCTTCGTAGCCGTGGGCCAAGCCTGACTGAATGTGGACCGCGACGGGGTTTTCCTCCCCGATGTCCTCCACGAACGTGTCCCCGGTATGGGTATCGAGCACGATGACACGCGCGGTCCCCCGGAGACACACGAACAGATCGCTCTGCCCACGCTCGTGGTAGTGGAGCGCGCGAATCACACCCTTGCGGGAGAACGCGAGGTTCGTCTGGCGTGAGGGCTCGGGCAGCCACCGCTCGCGGTAGATCTCCATGAACCAGCCCCGTTCGTCGTCGAAGCGCGCCAGCGGGATGACCTCGACTCCCTTCACGCGATCTTGTTCGCGCCGGTCTGTTCGACAAGAGCCCCGAGCTGCGCCAATGCTTCATGTGTTCCGGCGTCGTGCCACCAGCCACGGACGCGGTGGACGGCGAGCTTGCCACGCTGCGCGTAGGCGCGATTCACGTCGGTGATCTCCAATTCCCCGCGGTTCGACGGCTCCAGCCCTTTGACGAATTCGAAGGCGTCGGCATCGAAGCAGTAGAGGCCGACGATCGCGTCGCTCGTCGGCGGGGCGTCGTAGCGCGTGTCGACGACCCCGGCCTTCTCGACCACGTCCGCCACTCGGCCGTCCTGGCCGTAGACGACGACCCCGAAACGCTCGGGGTCCGGCACCTCCTTGACGAACACGAGCGCGCCGTCACTGTCATCCGCCCACGTCCGGATCGCCTCGACCTCGGCGTACTCGAACAGGTTGTCGCCGAGGCAGACGACGAGCTTTCCCTCGTCTGCGAAGTCCTCCGCCATGGCGACGACCTGCGCGATCCCTCCGGTCGGGTCCATTTGAACCTTGTAGGTGAGCTCGAGATCGATCATGGGAGAGCCCGAGCCCCGTTCCGGCAGATGCCCGTCGCCGAGATGGTCGATCAGCTGGCCGGCGTGGCCTTGGCCGGTGACGATCAGGACGTCGCGAATCCCGATCAGCTGCATCAGCTGGAGCGGGTAGTAGATCATCGGCCACCGGCCCACCGGCATCAGGTGCTTGTTGGCGACCCGCGTCAACTCGCCGAGCCGAGTCGCCTCCCCGCCGGCCGCGATCAGGCCCTTCGCTTTCACCGCGCGGATGCTAGTCAGGTACGGTCGCAGGCATCAGCGAGAAGGACGACCAAGAAGGTCTCGATCTTGGAGACGTCGGAAATCGCGAACGCCTGGTCCAGCCCGGACCGGGCGAGGTGATCGAGGGCGAAGACGAGATCCCGCGTGAGCCGGCGTCGCCCCTCGATCCCTACACGCCCGAACCCGGGCCGCGTCCGGGCGAGCGCCGCGCCTTCGGCGTCCTGCGGCTCGCGTGGCTCGTCATCGCCGCACTGATCCTGCTGCTCGTGGTCTGGGCGCTGGTGCGGTAAGCCCGCCGAGCGGCTTTGCGCCGCTTCACGCGAGGTACTGCGCGCACTCCTGCATACCACGCGTACATCGCGACGCCAAGCCCGGCGGCGAGAACACGCACAATCCGGCGAAGGGCGCCCATACCCAGGAGGGTAGTCCGCCCAACTAGAGCGGGGGTAAACATGTTTACCCCCCGAGCCCCCTTATTAGGGGCCCG
>JBKOXM010000218.1:0-7058 GCA_046724925.1 Actinomycetota bacterium
CTCGTTCGCCATCGTCGCGGTCGGGACGTAGACAGCTTCCTCCTGGCCCACCAGCTCGGCAGCTCGACGCTCGAGCGCGTTCACGGTCGGATCCTCGCGGCGTTGCTCGTCGCCGACCTCGGCGTTGGCCATCGCGTCGCGCATGCCGCGGGTGGGCCGAGTGGCGGTATCGGAGCGTAGGTCGATCACGGGCC
Source organism: Actinomycetota bacterium (assembly GCA_046724925.1). Lineage (GTDB taxonomy): Bacteria > Actinomycetota > Thermoleophilia > Gaiellales > Gaiellaceae > JBKOXM01. Next base: position 195 of record JBKOXM010000218.1, read on the forward strand.
CATTGTGGCGTACGCGGCCTGGCCGCTCTCGCGCAGACCGCGCAGCCTCCGGCCGAGGCGATTTCTTAGGGACTGTCCCTAGGGCTTGTCCGTTCGGGGCGTGGCCTTCGAAACGAATGTGGGACGGAGATGCGCCGAATTCGTTCCGGAGCTCAGGTCGAGGCGAGGATCACTCCTTCCCAGGGCGTAAGCTCGAGGCGACTGGACACCCGGGTGCCGTTGCGGGCGCGGTCGGTCCCGATCAGGACCTGGCCGTCGGCGGCGAGTGCCGCGTGGTCCGACGAGAGGTTGACCGCGACCATCGTCTCCGCTCCTCGGCGCCACGCCCAGACGCCTGGCGGGGATTCGACGGCCCCATAGTCACCCGAGAGAAGATCGAGACGCTCGCCGCGCAGCGCGATCAAGTCCCGCGCGAACCGAAGCACCGAGCCCGGATCGTCGCGCTGGCCGGCGACGTTGCGTGCGCGGTGGTCGCCGAGAGGCAACCAGGGCTCGACGCCAGGAACCGTGAAGCCTGCCCCTTCCTCCTCGCTCCACTGCATCGGCGTCCGCTCGCCGTCCCGATCGTCCACGTCAAGCACGCGGTCGGGCGGGATCGCCACGTTCTCCATCCCGATCTCGTCGCCGTAGTAGAGGAATGGAGTTCCCGGCAACGCGAGCAGGACCAGCAATGCGGCCGACACCCTGGCATCGTCGCCGCCGCCCCAGCGAGTCGGAAAGCGAACGTTGTCGTGATTCGACCCGGTCCAGGCCGGCCAGGCCCCTGGAGGGAGCAGGGCGAGCGTCCGCTCGGCGACGTCCCGTAGTGCATCCGCCTCGAACGACGCGAACACAAACGGGAAGTTCAACGCGAGATCGAGCTCGTCGGTGCCGCTCCCGTAGAAGGTCACCATCTGCTCGAGCTCCAGAACCCACGTCTCCCCCACCAGCAGGCGAGGCGGATCGAACTCCTCGGCGATCCGCCGCCAGCGCTTGAGCACATCGTGCGTGCGTTGGAGGTCCGCGCCCCCGAGCGGATGCTTGACGATCTCGTGCGCGACGTCGATCCGGAACCCGGCTATCCCGCGCTCGAACCAAAAGCGCAGGATCCGGTCGAAGGCGTCCGCAACTTCGGGATTGCGCCAATTGAGGTCGGGCTGCTTGCGGTGAAACCGATGCGAGTAGTACTGGCCCGTCCGCTCGTCGAGCGTCCAGGTTGCACCGCCGAACACGCTCTCGGCCTCGGTCGGCGGAGAGCCGTCCGGCCGCGGGTCGGCCCACACGTACCAGTCGCGTCGCGGGTCGTCGCGCGACGAGCGTGCCTGCCGGAACCACTCGTGCTCGTCGCTGGTGTGGTTCGGGACGAGGTCGAGCAGGATGCGAATGCCGCGCCCCAACGCCTCCTCGACGAGTGAGTCGAGGTCCTCGAGCGTTCCGAGCTCGGGATGGACGCCGAAGTAGTCGGAGACGTCGTAGCCCCAGTCCGCGTTCGGAGACGGGAACGTCGGGTTCAGCCAGATCGCGTCGACACCGAGCCACTCGAGATGGTCGAGCCGCGAGCGTACTCCCGCGAGATCGCCGACGCCGTCGCCGTCGGAGTCGTCGAACGATCGCGGATAGATCTGGTAGAGGACGCCGCCGCGCCACCACTGAGGGTCGGCGGGCAGGGGCTAGGAGGAGATCGCTTGCTCGGTTTCCGCGTCGAAGACGTACACCTTCTCGCGCGGGACGGAGAATGGAGCCTCCTCGCCCTGTTCTACCGTTTCCTCGACGGGCAGCTTCGCGAGCAACGGCGTGTCCTTCCTCCTCAGGTGCACGAGCTTCTCGTCCCCGAGATACTCCACCACTTCGATCAGGGCCGTGAACTTCAGGCCGTCTCCGTTCGTCGAGCCCAGGTTCATGTGCTCCGGCCGGAAGCCGATGATCCGGTCCGGCCCGGCGCCGTCGACGACCGGCGCCGGCACGAGGTTCATGGACGGCGAGCCGATGAACCCGGCGACGAACATGTTGCGCGGCCGCGTGTAGAGCTCCTCCGCCGTTCCGATCTGCTGGAGCACGCCCAGCCGCATGACCGCGATCCGATCGCCCATCGTCATCGCTTCGACCTGGTCGTGCGTCACGTAGATCGTGGTCGTCTCGAGCCGGTCCTGCAGGCGAAGGATCTCGGCCCGCGTCTCGACTCGCAGCTTTGCGTCCAGGTTCGACAGCGGCTCGTCCATCAGGAACGCGGCCGGCTCGCGCACGATCGCGCGGCCGAGCGCAACGCGCTGCCGCTGCCCGCCGGACAGCTGCTTCGGCTTGCGCTTGAGCAGGTCGCCCATCTGGAGGATCTCGGCCGCGCGCCGTACCCGCGCATCGATCTCCTGCCTCGGCACCCGCTGGTTGCGCAGCCCGAAGGCGAGGTTGTCGTACACGGTCATGTGCGGGTAGAGCGCGTAGGACTGGAAGACCATCGCCACGTCGCGCGCGGCGGGGGCAAGGTTGTTCACGACCCGGTCGCCGATCAGGATCCGGCCGTTGGTCACATCCTCGAGGCCCGCGAGCATGCGCAATGCAGTCGACTTCCCGCAGCCTGACGGGCCGACGAGGACGACGAACTCTCCGTCGGCAATCTCCAGCTTGAAGTCCTTGACGGCGGCGGTCCCGTCGAAGACTTTGCTGACGTTGTCGTAGGTCACGCTTGCCATCGGAGTCAGGCCTCCCTGGTCTGGTTGGGCGGCAAGGTGTAGTGCGCAGCCGCCAGGAACGAGTAGGCGACGGTGATCGTGAGCAGCGGCGCAAGTGCAGCGGCCGCGCCCGCGACGTTGAGCAGCAGCAGGACGGTCGCGAGGCCGAAGAAGCCCAGCGGCCGCCGAAAGACCGTCAGGAGCGCATCCCTGAGCACGGCGGTGAGGGGTTTCTCACGCTCATAGACCGCAAGGGGCCACACCGCCAACTGGTAGACGCCGAAGAACGCGGCCACATAGATCGCGACGGCCGCAAGGGGACGACCGATTCCGCCCAACTCGCCGTAGAACGGCACGGCGATTCCGACCAGCGCGACCGCGAACGCGATCAAGACGAACAGGGCGAGCCCGCGCCGCCAGTGCAACCGGAGGCCCGTCCCCGCGTCGCCCAGCCGCAGATCCTCGGTCTGGGCGAGCGTGACCGTGCAATGCATCAACGCAGCGAGCAGCGGGCCGACCGCGAGCGCGAGGACGAACGCGGCGGGGACGAAGAGCCCGACGAGCACCACCAGCGCGACGAAGAGCGACAACGCGCTGTTGAGCACGAACAGCCGCCACGAGTGGTGGTAGAAGTCCCGCAGCGCGATTGAAAGCGCTTTCCTCACCGTCATCCCTTCACGCCGGCCGCGGTCACGCCGGCGATGAAGTAGCGCTGGAAGATCACGTAGATCACCGCGATCGGCAGGATCGCGATCACGCTCGCAGCCATCAGCTCCGGCCACTGGGTCTTGTACACGCCGACGAACGTGGAGATGCCGACCGGTAGCGTCGCCTTCTGCTCGTCCTGCCCGAGGATGATCAGCTGCCAGAAGAAGTCGTTCCACGTCCCCTGGAACGTCAGGATCGTCACCGCCGCGATCGCAGGGCCGGCGAGCGGGAGCATCACACGTAGGAACGTCTTGAAGTACCCGGCCGCATCGAGCTTCGCCGCTTCTTCGAAGTCCTTGGGGATCGTGAGGAAGTACTGCCGCATCAGGAAGAGGTTCGTGGCCGCCACGAGCCCGCCGCCGCCGACCAGCACGTAGCCCTGGTAGGTGCCGAGCAGGTTCCAGTGCACTGCCGGGAAGTTCGGGTTCCAGATCGTGTGCGGGAAGTCGGAGAGGAGCGTGAAGATCGGAATCAGGCGCAACTGGTCCGGGATCATCAGCGTGGCGAGCACGACCAAGAAGAGCGCCTCACGGCCGGGGAAGCGCAGTCGGGCGAACGCGTAGCCACCGATCGAAGCGAGGATCAGATTCGTGATGGTGACGACCGTCGCGACGATCGCGCTGTTGGCCGCGTAGCGGGCGAAATTGAAGGTCGTGAGAGCTTCCTTGTAGGCGCGGAGGCTCGGGTCGTCCGGGATCAGGTCGAATCCCTTGACGCTCTCCGGCAACGACTTCAACGATGTGGAAACGCTCCAGAAGAGCGGCGTGAAGAAGAGGAGCGCAAGGAGGATGAGGAGGAAATAGACGAGCGCCGTGGTCGCGCGTTCGCCGGAGGTGCGCTTGGGAACGAAAGGCGTGCCGGCAGCGGGATCCTCGCCTCGCGCCAGCCGGCGCGCCGCGGCGACATGCGGCGCGGTTTCGGGCTCCGCCGGGAGCGTGTCGGGCTCGCGGACGTCCGCCATCAGTAGCCGATCTCCGCTCGCCCGAACAGGAGGCGCTGGATCAGCGTGATCGAGAAGATGACGACGAAGAGCACGACGCCGATCGTCGCCGCGTAGTCGAAGTCGACGGATGCGAAGGCGGTGCGGTAGAGGTAGAGCACGGCGGTCAGCGTCGAGTACGCGGGGCCGCCCGACCCTCCCGAGACGATGAACGCCTGGTCGAACACCTTCAGGCACCCGATCACCGATACGACGGCGACGAAGAAGTGGCCCGGCTTGAGGAGCGGGAAGGTGATCTTCCAGAACGTTCGCCAGCGGCCGGCGCCGTCGATCGCGGCCGCCTCGTAGACGTCGGTCGGAATCGACTGGAGTGACGCGAGATAGAAGAGCATCATCGTCCCGGACGTCGTCCAGATGTTGAGCGCCATGATCGATTGGAGCGCCGTGCTCGGATCGCCGAACCACGACCGATTCGTGTCGATGAACGCGTCCAGATGGAGGAACTCGAGGATCGCGTTCAGCAGTCCGTCGGCGTTCAGGATGTAGATCGCGATCGCCGTGATCGCCGCCGAGGATGCAAGCGCCGGGAAGTAGTACGCGGAGCGGAAGAAGGTGCGGCCACGGATCTTCTGGTTGACGACGACCGCGAGGAAGAGGCCAAGCGCCATCTGCGTAGGGACGACGATCGCCGTGTAAACAAGCGTGTTCTTCATCGCGCGCCAGAAGACCGCGTCGTGAAGCTCCGTCAGCCCGAAGGGCAGGCCGATCTCCTTGTAGTTCCGCGCGCCGACCTGATCGACCGGCCCCAGCACCTCCCACTCGTGGGTGGAGATGTAGACCGCGTACACGATCGGGAACAGGAAGAAGAGCAGGAAGTAGCCCATCGGCACGAAGATGAACGCGTAGCCGACAAGCGCCTCCTTCAACTTGGCGCTGCGGAGGCTCTCACGCCCTCTCGTCCTCGTCGCCGCGACTGCCGCCACGCTACGCGTCCCGGAATCGCGCGGCGCGCTGCCTATCCCGTTCGCGGAGGTCCGCGGCTGCAGCGGTCGCAGTTGCTGAATCGCGCATCGGTTCCTCTGCCAAGCAAGGCCGCCCCCCCGCTAGCCGAGGGGACGGCCTTTCGTCGGTTTGATCAGCGGTTCCTTGCGAGCTGGGCATTTGCTGCAGTCTGGATCTTCTGCAGCGCAGTCGCGATCGACTGCTTGCCTTCATAGGCCGCCTGGAGCTCGTTGTTCGCGGTGTCGATGACACGTGCGAAGCCCGGCGCGAACTGCCACGGGCGGGAGTACGGCGCCGCCGTGATCAGTGGACCGCGGCCGGCGGGCACCTGGACGTCACGCCGCGACGGCAGCGCGATGCCCTGCTGCGTCCAGAGCCGCATGCCCCGCTTCCCGACCAGGTAGCTCATCAGCGTGAACGCCTGCTGCTTGTGCGTCGACTGCCGCGCGATCGAGTACGAGACCGTGAAGCCGAGGTTGCCCTCTTGCTTGTTTCTCACCATGCGATGCAAGCGCCACGACACGTTCGGGAACTGCTCCCGCATGTAGCCGATCACCCAGTTGCCCTCGAAGATGATCGAGGCCTTCTCCTTGCCGAGCGCCTCACCGCACCAGCCGACACCGAGCTGGGAAGGCGTCCTGGCGACTCCGCTATTGAGCAGCCCGAGGTAGTACTGGACGGCCTGCCGCGTTGCCGGCGAGGTCACGACGGCACGCGTCTTCGTCGGGTTCAGGAACGCGCCCTTGTTCTGGTACACGAACGCGAGCAAGCGATCCCAGCCGACGCCGAGACAAATCGGCGCCTGGCCCCGCGACCGTAGGCGCTGCCCCGCCGCCCTGAGCTGTGTCCAGTTCCGCGGCGCAGTCACGCCGGCGGCCCTCAGCATGGTCGTGTTGACCTCCATGCCTAGCGGCGACCAGTCCTTCGGGAAGCCGTAGATCGTTCCGTTCGAGGTGCGGAACGCCGCCAGTAGCCGCTGGTAGAACGGCTTCGGGCTGAACTTCGCCCGGACCATGTCGTCGTTCAGCGGCTCGAGAAGTCGCTGCTTCTGCCAGTCCGGGAAGACGTTCGAGTCGACGTAGAAGATGTCCGGAGCACGCCGCGCCGCGAAGCGGGCGAGCATTCCCTCCGGATACGGGTCGAGGACAACCCGGTTGACCCTGATGTTGCGGTGTGTGCGCTGGAAGTTGGCGATCACCCTGTTCAGGGCGGCCGTCTCGACGGGCGACGAGGCCCAATGAGCAAGCGTGATCGTCGTCACGGCTTGCTTGGCATGCGCCTTCGACGCGTAGTCGGTTCTGGCCTGCGAAGTCGCGGCCGAGACCCCTGCGATGAGCAAGAGCCCTACGACCACCACCCCGAGGCCCCACCAGCTGCGGGCACGAGGTCCGCTCACCGTTTCCCCTCCTTCCTCCTGTTTGCGAGAGCAAGTGATACACCCGGAGAGCCGCTACAGCAAGAGAAACCGACATCCGGGCACCTCGCGGAGATCGCCGCCTCCACGGGCGGCGATCCCTCGGTCGGGGTGACCCACCTGGGGGATGCTCGTGGCGGTTCGCACACCTACGG
>JBKOXM010000029.1:0-9450 GCA_046724925.1 Actinomycetota bacterium
CGCCCACGCAGACGTAGAACGCAAGCAGCATCGCGGCCGGCGAGTTGATCGTCATCGACGTCGAGACCTCGCCCAGCGGGATGCCCGCGAACAGCGTCTCCATGTCCTCGAGCGAGTCGATCGCGACCCCTTCCCGCCCGAGCCGTCGATGCGGCTCGTCGTCGACATGATCGAGTTCTGCGCGCGCGACCTGCCGCGGATGCACCCGTTCTCGATCTCGGGCTACCACATCCGCGAGGCGGGCTCGAACGCGGTCCAGGAGCTCGCCTTCACACTCATGAACGGCTTCACGTACGTCGAGTGGGCACTCGAGCGCGGCCTCGACGTCGACGACTTCGCCCCCCGTCTGAGCTTCTTCTTCAACGCCCACCTGGACTTCTTCGAGGAGATCGCCAAGTACCGTGCCGCGCGCCGCATCTGGGCCCGCGAGCTGCGCGACCGCTATGGGGCCAAGAGCCCGCGCTCGTGGCTGATGCGGTTCCACACGCAGACCGCGGGCGTCTCGCTGACAGCGCAGCAGCCCGAGGTGAACATCGTGCGGACGGCGGTCGAGGCGTTGGCCGCGGTGCTGGGCGGAACCCAGTCGCTGCACACGAACTCCTTCGACGAGGCACTCGCGCTCCCGACCGAGGACGCGGTCCGCCTCGCCCTGCGCACGCAGCAGGTGATCGCGCACGAGACGGGCGTGGTGAACACGATCGACCCGCTCGGAGGCTCGTACTACCTCGAAGACCTTACGAGCCGGCTGGAGGTGGAGGCGTACGACTACTTCGACCGGATCCGGGCTCTCGGAGGCGTCATTCCCGCGATCAAGGAGAACTTCTTCCAGCGCGAGATCGCGGACGCGTCGTTCCGCTACCAGTCCGAGGTCGAGCAGCGGCAGCGAATCGTGGTCGGGGTCAATCGCTACGAGCTCGAAGAGGAGAAGGAGATCGAGATTCTCCGCATCGACCCGGCGCTGGAGCGGAAACAGATCGAGCGCGTGCAGGCCACGCGGGCTCGGCGCGACTCGCAGGCGGTCGAGCGCGCCCTCGCCACGTTGAAGGAGGACGCCGCCCGCGACGATCGGAACCTGATGGAGCCCATCGTCGAAGCGGCGAAGGCCTACGTGACGATGGGCGAGATGTGCGACGCCCTGCGGGACGTTTGGGGCGTGTGGAGGGAGACCCCAGTCTTCTAGGCATCAGCGTCTGGGAAAAGGCCCGCGAACGGGATTGGCAAAGCTTCGCGTGATCCCAGGACGCGTAGCGTTGGTCTTCTAGCTCTCTCCTCCCAGCAGGGCCGGCCTAACTGAACACGCGAAACGTCGTCTAACCTGGTAGCCGTGAGTACGGTCCTGAACGCACGTCGTTTCGAGAAGTGGCTCCCGTGGATTGGAGCTGCCGTCTTGGCCGCGGGCACGGCCGCCGTCCTCGTGCGATTCGGCGATCAGTCGTCCTCGACTCCGGCAGCATCCGAGAACACTCCCGCAGCTACGCCTGCGCCGCAGGTAGCCGCGGCGCCTGTCGACCCGGCCGCGAAGAAGGTGGCGGCGCAGTTCATTCAGACCGCGGTCGCGCGCAGACATCTCGCGCAGGCCTGGAAGATCACTCATCCCGAGCTGAAGGTCGGGATGACGCTGGCCGAATGGAAGACCGGCGCGCTGCCTGTCATACCGGTCACGAACCTCTCGGCATACGACCTGATCTCGTATCGAGTCAAGGAGTCGTTCCCGAACGAGATGTTGCTCGAGGTGCTGATGGTTCCGAAGGCGAGCGCAAAGGGAGTCGATCCGCAGACCTTCGAGATCGGCCTCAAAGCGGTCGGCAAAGGCAAGGCGAAGCACTGGCTCGTCAACTACTGGAATACGGCCTACAAGCCGCCGGTCCGCCCGGATCCAGTCGCGAAGGGCTGAGCCGGAAGCGGCGGCTGCGGGTCGCCGGGCCGTGCCGGATCTGAAAATCGAGCGGGCGCCCGCGCCGGCGTCCTCTATCCTCAGAGGACGATGACCGTGAGAGCGTTCCTCGCCTCGCCTCGGCGCCGACGGCGTCTGGCCTGGGCGGGAACCGTGACGCTCGTCGCCGCTGCAATCGTCGCGATCGGCGCGCTGTTCTCCGGCGGCGGGGAGCCGGCGGAGGCGCCGCTCAGCAACGAGCCGATCCGGATTCCGGAGCCGGAGCGGCCGGAGGAGACGCTGAATCAGGCTGCCGCCGGTTCGGTGCTGCACGTCGCCAGCCGGTTCCTGGTCACGGCAGTGAGCCGGAAGCACGTCGCCCAGTCGTGGGAGCTCGCGTCACCGACCTTGCGCGAGGGGTACACGCGCGCGACGTGGAGCAAGGGTGAGATTCCGATCGTTCCGTTCCCCGTCAACCACGCCCGCTGGGAGGTCGACTACACCTACCACGACCGCGTCGGGCTGAAGGTCGCGGTGTTCCCGAAGAAGGGATCGAAGATTGCCCCTGCGGTGTTCTTCATCGACTTGCGTCAGATCGGGAAAGGGCGAGATCGCCACTGGGTCGTCGACGGTTGGCAGCCCCTGCCCGAGCGGCCCGCAGGGTCGATGCAGGCGAGCGTTTCGGGAATCCCGAATCTCTCGATCGAGCGGAACGGCGAGCGGCAGCTCAGCGCTGCCTGGATCTTGGTACCGATCGGCGTTCTCTCGCTGTTCGTGGTCGTGCTGATCAGCGTCGCCACGGCGAATTGGTACCGCGGCAAGAAAGCCGACCAGGCCTACGCCCGCTCCCACCAGTACTAAGCAGGGTTGACGAACGCGGCTGGAAGTTCTCAGACGGCGCTGCTCGCCGCAGTGCGATTCGCTTAGACCGGCGACTTGGCGTGGTCGAAGGCTCAACTGGCCTCGAGCAGGGATTCCCGTCGAAAGTCCAACGCGTAAGCGCCCTGGACTTTCGGCGGTTACTAAAGGTCGAGCTCGTAGCCGTCGTGCACAAGCTCGTAGCGGCCGTCGAGCGGACGCTCGGACGGCCGGTGCGTGAGCAGAAGCCGTTTCGCGCCTGAGGCTTGAAAGGCCGCAACGGCCTCGTCGACTGAGAGATGGCCTCGCAGGCCGCCTTCGGGGTTCGGCACCGCGAGGGTCGCCTCACAGAGGAAGACGTCCGCGTCGCGCGCGAGATCGATGAGCGCGTCGCTCGGCCCGCTGTCGCCCGAGTACGCCACTGTGACCCCGTTCGCCGAGACGCGGAATCCGTACGCCTCGAGGTCGTAATGGAGCACTCGGTGAGCGACGACCGTAAAGCCGGCCGTCTCGAACGCGCGCCCCGGCGGGTACTCCCGGAGTCGAAAGACTTGCTCGAACATCTCGGGCGAGCCGAGCTGCCGCCCGAGATCTCGCAGCCGCTCGGTCCCGCCAGGAGGTACCCAGAGATCGGGCGGATCGAAGTCCTTCGCGGGTCCGAACATCCGCCCCCAGACCCAGGGGACGAGGTCGCCCCAGTGGTCGAGATGGAAGTGTGTGATCGCGAGCGCGTCGACACGCGGCCAGTTCTCGCGCTCGCGCAGGCGGGCGAGGACGCCGGGCCCGCAGTCGAGCAGCAGCCGAGCAGAGCCGTCCTCCAGCAGGTATCCAGACTGAGCCCCACCGGGATTCGGCCAGGCCGGCGAGCAGCCAACGACAGTCAACCTCACGTTCATATACTCACCGACCCGTGGCCAAGAAGATCCGAGTGGTGATCGCGAAGCCCGGTCTGGACGGGCATGACCGGGGAGCGAAGATCATCGCGCGGGCGCTGCGTGACGCCGGAATGGAGGTCATCTACACCGGCCTTCACCAGACGCCCGAGCAGATCGTCGAGACCGCGATCCAGGAGGATGCCGACGCCGTCGGTATCTCGATTCTCTCCGGCGCGCACATGACCTTGGTGCCGAAGATCGTCGAAGGGCTGAAGGCGAACGGCGCCGAGGACGTGATCGTCGTGGTCGGCGGCACGATTCCGGGCGAGGACGCCCGGGAGCTCAAGGAGCTCGGCGTTGCCGAGGTGTTCACGCCCGGGGCTCCTACGAGCGAGATCGTGGAGTTCCTGCGCGGGAAGGTTCCGGCCTGATCGCGACCAGGGTTTTACGGCCTTGAGCATCGATGTCTCGCGGGAGGGCGGGGTGGCGCTCGTGACGATCAACCGTCCGGACGCTCTGAACGCACTCGACCCGGAGACGCTGACCCAGCTGCGCGATCGGCTGCTGGAGCTCGGAGGCGACCAGGAGGTCCGCGTCGTCGTGCTGACGGGTGCGGGCGAGCGGGCGTTCGTCGCCGGCGCAGACATCAAGCACATGCGCGGTTTGGGTGTCGACGAGGCGAAGCAGTGGGGTGCGCTCGGCCACGACTGTGGCCGACTGCTCGAGACGATGCCGAAGCCCACGATCGCGATGATCAACGGGTTCGCGCTCGGGGGCGGCTGTGAGCTCGCGCTCGCATGCGATCTACGTTACGCAGCCGCAACGGCGAAGCTCGGCCAGCCCGAGATCAACCTCGGAATCATTCCCGGTTGGGGCGGGACGCAACGCCTCGCGCGTGCGACCTCGCTGGGGTTCGCGAAGGAGCTGATCCTCACAGGACGTGTCGTGGATGCCGAGGAGGCCGAGCGGCGCGGGCTGGTGAACGCCGTCTTCGAACCCGGCGAGCTCGCGGAGAGGACGATGGAGGTCGCCGTTCAACTTGCGGCCAAGAGCCCGATCGCGCTCGCCGCCGCGAAGGAAGCATGCAACCGCGCGCTGCAGGGCGACCACGCTCGGAACCTCGAACGTGAGAGTGATCGGTTCGGCGAGCTCTTCGCGAGCGAGGACGCAAAGGAAGGGCTGGCCGCCTTCGCCGAGAAGCGCGACCCGCGTTTCGTCGGCCGCTAGCGGTCTGCGGAACCTGCGCCCGCTTTAGATCCTTAACTTTTGACGAGCACTACGCGCGCCAAGAAGAGGGCGCGCGGGGAGCCGAGTTTCTCGGCCAGCGTCGTCCCGGCGGGCTCCGTGAACACGATCACGGGCTGGTTCAGGGCTCTGTTGAGCCTGGCGAGCGGAAGCGCGTTGCCGCCGGCGCCTTCGACCAGAGGAGACGGCGTGGTTGCCAACACCACGGAACGGCCGACGTTGTTCGCGCGCACGCCTGCCGAGGTCCGCAGCCCCTGAACCTTGAGCTGAAGGGTTCCCTCGTCGCTTGCGAGCAGCGTTCCACTCATCGAGAGCGTGACCCGGCTGCCCGTTCGCGCCGTGTACAAGAGCTTTCGCGCGGTCTTCAAATAGGGAAACGGGTTGACGGCGGCGCCGTCCTTGGGATGGACCTCGAAGTGGAGGTGCGGGTGGATCCCGTTCGCGTCGCCCGAGTCGCCGACGAAGCCGATCATGTCGCCGGCGCCGACCTTCGCGCCGGACTTCAGGCCCGGTGCGTAGGCCGTGCCGGCCACGCACTTGCCGCGATTGTCGTTCTTCGACGTGGTGTCGTTGTTGAGATGGATGTACAGGTAGGTCGTGCCACTCGTGCCATAGAGGTAGAGCATGCAGCCGGCGTTGGCCGAGGTGGTGTGGAACTTGACCTTGCCGGCCTCCGCGGCGACGGCGAGCGTCCGGCGCCCGGCCATGATGTCGATGCCCTGGTGAGCGCCTTGGGGTCGCGGATCGCCGAAGTCGTTCGTGTACGTGGACGGCGCGAAGACCGGGAAGACGATCCGCTTGGTGGGCTTGGGAGTCGCCGGCGGCGCCGGCGGCGTGGGGGCGGGTGGAATCGGCTTCGTCGACCTCGGCTTCCCGACGCCGGGCGGCGGGAGCTTGGCAGGTGAGGCCGCGGCGGCCACAGCGGCGACACCGAGGGTGACGAAAACAAGGAAGAGGGTTCGGGCTGTCGTCCGGGGGCGTCTCATCAAGCGGGGGCAGCGCTCCGGTCTTCGCGCTCGAAGCGGGTGACCCTAGCAAAGTGTTCGGAATCCGTTAGCGGCGGCTTGAGTCGCGGTATTTGAGCACCGACGACTCACCCTCCCCTGAGTAGAGTCCGCGCCGATGAAGATCGCGGTCTGTGTAAAGCAGGTGCCCGAGGCTGCCACCAGGCGCATCGACCCCGAGTCAAAGCGCCTCGACCGCTCTGGTGAGGGGGCGCTCAACTCCTTCGACGCACATGCCGTCGAGGAGGCGCTGCGCGTGAAAGACGCGACCGGAGACGGTGAGGTCGTGCTGGTCTCGATCGGGCCGGTCAACGCGGTCGATTCGCTGCGGAAGGCGCTCGCGATGGGAGCCGATCGCGCCGTCCTGGTCAGCGACGACGCGGCTCCGGGGTCCGACTTGGTCGCGACGAGCTACGCGCTCTCGGCGGCGCTCGAGCGTGAAGAGGTCGACCTGGTTCTCTTCGGGCAGCAGGCAAGCGACTCCGACGGCGCCGTCCTCTGGGCGGCCGTCGCCGAGCGGATCCGGCGGCCGCTCATCTCGCAAGTGGCCGAGCTCACGGTCGCCGACAGCACTGTTCGCGGCAAGCGGCAGACCGAGTTCGGGTACGACGTGATCGAGGCGCCGCTACCCGCAGTCGTGGCCGTCTCCGATGCAATCAACGAGCCGCGCTACCCGTCTCTCAAGGGGATCATGGGCGCGAAGGGAAAGCCCCAGGAGTCTCTCTCCGCGGCGGAGCTGGGGCTCGACACGGGCCGGTTGGGCGAGGCTGGATCGAAGACCACTGTGCTGGCGCTCAACGACCCTCCCGCTCGCGGTGATTCCCAGAAGATCGAGGACGATGGATCCGCAGCTACGAAGATCGTCGATTTCCTGACCGCAAAGCGCGTGCTGTGAGCACTCTCGTCTTTCTCGAGCATCACGAGGGTGAGCTTCAGAAGGGCTCGCTCGGCGTGCTCACGAAGGCGGCGGCCCTCGAGGATTCAGAGGTGGCGGGTGTGCTCCTCGGCTCGGACGTGCGCGAGCTCGCAACGAGGGCCGGTGCGTTCGGCGCGGGCCGCGTCTTCGTCGCCGATGACCCTTCGCTCGCTGCGCCACTGCCACAGCCGCGCGTCGACGTCCTCGCGAAGCTGATCGCCGAGCACGGATTCGACACCGTTCTGTTCGCGGGTTCGGTGCTCGCCGCGGATGTCGCCGCCGGTCTCGCCGCACGGCTCGAGGCGGGCCTGAACTGGGACCTCGTGGACGTCGAGCGGCGCGACGGGGAGCTGGTCGGCACCCGCCCGGCTCTCCAGGACTCCGTGTACGTCGACGTGGGCTGGAAGGGCGAACTCCGGCTTGCGCTGTTTCGCCCGGGAGCCTTCGACGCGAGCGAGAGCGGGGGAGGAGCAGCCGAGATCGAGGACATCGCCGTAGAGCTCGAGGATCATTCGACCACCGCGACGATGGTCGAGCAGGCTCACGAGGAGAGCGAGGGGCCCTCAATCGAGGACGCGGACGTGATCGTGGCCGGGGGTCGGGGCCTCGGCGCGCCCGAGAACTTCGCGCTCGTGGAGGACCTAGCGCAGGCGCTCGGCGGCGCAGTCGCGGCCACGCGCGCGGTGGTCGACGCCGGCTGGTACCCCTATGCCTCCCAGGTCGGCCAAACCGGCAAGACCGTTGCCCCGAAGCTGTACGTCGCGTGCGGGATCTCGGGCGCGATCCAGCACAAGGTCGGAATGCAATCCTCGGGCGTGATCGTGGCCATCAACAAGGATCCGAACGCCCCGATCTTCGAGTACTCCGACTTCGGGGTCGTGGGCGACCTCCACGAGATCGTGCCGAAGCTAACCGCGCTCGTTCGGGAGCGGAAGGGCGGATGACGGAGCCGAGACGAGGCCTCCTCCGTCCACCCGAAACGGCAAGCCGGCCGTTTCGTCGGCGCGTGCGGTCCGCGGATTACCCGCCGCCGTTCTTCGCACCCGAGGACGCGCTCGGCCCGCCGACTGATCCGCCGGACGAACGCATCGAGGTCGGCGTGCTCATCGTCGGGGCAGGTCCGGCTGGGCTCGCGTGCGCGATCCGGCTCGGCCAGCTGCTCGAGAGCGAGCCGGACGTCGCCGACCGCCTCGGCGACGTCCCCGTCGCGGTGCTCGAGAAGGGCAAGCAGCCCGGCTCCCACCTCCTGTCGGGCGCAGTCGTGAATGCGCGCTCCCTCCGCCGGCTCTTCGGCGATCGCAAGCGGACCGACGAGATGCCCTTCTTGGGGCCGGTGGAGGCCGAAAGCGTCTATCTGCTCTCGAAGCGCGGGCAGGCGGAGATCCCCGCGCCTCCGACGATGAGAAATCACGGCAACTACGTGGCGTCGCTGTCGCAGCTGGGCCGCTGGCTGGCGGCGGAGGCCGAGGAGGCGGGGGCGATGATCCTCGCGGAGACGTCGGCGGTGAAGCTGCTCGTCGGCGACGGGCGCGTGCACGGCGTTCGCACCGGCGACAAGGGGAGGGGTCGTCACGGGGAGCGCCTCGCGAACTTCGAGCCGGGGTCCGACATCGTCGGGCGCGTCACCGTGCTCGCGGAGGGGACCCAGGGTCATCTCACGGACGCCGCGATCGATCACTTCGCCCTCGAGGGGCAGAACCCGCAGGTCTGGGCGCTTGGGGTGAAAGAGGTCTGGAAGGTGCCGAAGCCGCTCGACCGGGTGATCCACACGATGGGCTGGCCGCTTCGCGGCGCCGCGCGCTACCGCGAGTTCGGAGGCTCGTTCATCTACCCCATGGGCGACGACATGCTCACGATCGGAATGGTCGTGGGACTCGACTACCGCGACGTCGACCTGTCCGTCCACGACCTGCTTCAGCAGTTCAAGACACACCCGTTCGTGCGACGGCTCCTGCTCGGCGGCGAGCGCATCGCCTGGGGCGCCAAGACGATTCCGGAAGGCGGCTTCTTGGCACTTCCGAAGCGGCTGCACGCGCCGGGCCTGCTGATCTGCGGAGACGGCGCCGGTCTCGTCAACGTGCCCGCGCTCAAGGGCATCCACTACGCGGTCGAGTCGGGGAGGCTGGCCGCCGAGGCCGCGTTCGCCACGCTGCGGGGCGGTGAGTCACCGGGCCGCTTCGGGGCGCTCGCCCGCTACGACGAGGCGGTCAAGGAGAGCTTCATCTGGAGCGACCTCGAGCGCGTCAAGAACATGCGGCCGGCCTTCGGTCGAGGCTTCCTCATGGGAGGAGTGTTGGCCTCGATAATGACGGCTACCCGAGGCAGGCTGCCGGCGTCCTCCTTCGGGCTCGAGCGGGACGCCGAGGCCGACCTGATTCGCACCGACCGCGCGACCGAGTACCCCGCGCCGGACGGCAGGCTCACGTTCGACAAGCTCTCGTCGGTCTACGCCTCCGGAAACAAGACGCGCGACGACCAGCCGAACCACATCCGCATCGAGCACCGTGTGCCGTGGGAGCTCGGACACATGTGGACCCGCATGTGTCCCGCACAGGTCTACGAGCTGGGCGATGCGATCGGGGACGACGTGACTGTCGAGGTGACGCCCTCGAACTGCGTCCAGTGCGGCGCGATCACGGCCAAGGGCGGCCGACTGACCCCGCCCGAAGGCGGCTCGGG
>JBKOXM010000067.1:0-10075 GCA_046724925.1 Actinomycetota bacterium
ATTCTCGGCGGCCTGGCACAGCTACTCGGCCTACGCGCTTCGTTCCTCCTGCTCGCCTTCCTGGCAGGCGCCGTCGCGCTCGCCGCGCCGCGACTCCGAGTCACCGACCTCCGGTGAGGTTCAGACGGGGCGTACGCCCGCCGTAGCGCCCGTCAGGGTGTCCGCGATCCGGTCGAGATCGCTCTCGCTGAGCTTCGAGTGAAGCGGCAGCGCGAGTGCGCGCTCGTACGCTTCGTCCGCTCCAGGGAACACGCCCTGGTCGCGGTACGCGGACAGCCTGTGCAACGCGTAGGTGCCGATCTGCGCCTCGATCCCGTGCTCCTGCAGAGCGGCCAGAACGGCGTCGCGGCGGCCGACTCGGACGACATAGGCCTGCCACCCGTGCCCGTCGCCCTCGTCCGCCGCGGGCGTCTCGACCACCCCGGCCAGCCGTTCCTCGTAGCCGGCCGCGACCCGCTCCCGAGCTGCGAGCAGCTCGTCCAGACGGCGGACCTGGGGGATCGCCACCGCGCACTGGATCTCAGACAGCCGGTAGTTCAACCCGGGCCGCGGCATGTCGTCGTAGCCGGGCGGCTGCCAGCCGTGATGGCGCATCCCCTGCACCAGGTCGGCGAGCTCGCCGTCATTGGTCGTGACCGCGCCGCCTTCGCCCGTGGTGACGATCTTGCGCGGATGGAACGAGAGACAACCGAGAACGCCGAGGCCTCCGCACCGGCGCCCGCGGCGCCGTGCGCCGAGCGCGCCGGCGGCGTCCTCCACCAGCGCAACTCCTTCCGGCACGGCCGCCTCCAGCTCCTCCCAGCGCGCCGGCCGGCCGAACAGATGCACCACGATCACGGCGCGAGTCCGAGGCGTCACGGCCTCGGCGACGCGCACTGGATCGAGGTTCATCGTCTCCGGGTCGACGTCGACCAGCACAGGTCTGGCGCCGGCGAGCGCGACCGCGTTGGCCGTAGCCGGGAAGGTGTACGCCGGAACGATCACCTCGTCGCCTTCTCCGAGCGCGAGCGCGTACACGGCGAGATGCAAGGCCGCCGTTCCCGACGAGACCGCGAGCGCATGGTCGACCTCGCAGGCCTGCGCCAGCTGCTGCTCGAGCTCCTCGAGCTTTGGGCCCATCGTCAAACGGCCGCTCTCGAGCACCTCGGCGACCGCGGCAGCCTCTTCGGCGCCGACGTCCGGCCAGGCCAGCCGAATCAAGCCAGTGCCGGCTTGCGCGCCCTGTACCACGCGACCCAGCGCGGGAGAACCCATGGTTCCCCCGCGGGACCCCTCCTTCTCACTCGACATGGCTCAAGCCAATGCCGGTTTGCGGGCCTTGTACCACGCGATCGTCTGTGCGAGCCCCTCGTCCAGGTCGACACGGGCCTCCCAGCCCAGCACCTCACGCGCCTTCTGGACGTTTGGAATCCGCAGCTCGACGTCGGAGTAGTGGAGCGGTTGGAAGACGAGCTCACCCGAGGAACCCGTCAGCCGCTTCACACGTTGCGCGAGGTCGTAGATCGTGACCGTAGACCGCGCATTCCCGATGTTGAAAGCCTGCCCGACGGCTTCCGGGCGCTCGAGGCTCAGAAGCAGAGCATCCACCATGTCGTCCACGTAGCACCACGCGCGGATCTGGGAGCCGTCGCCGTGGATCACGAAGTCGGATCCTGCGAGCGCGGCCTCGATGAACGCGCGGATCGCCCCGCCGCCGATCTGTCCAGGTCCGTAGACGTTGAACGGGTGGAGGGTGACCGTCGGCAAATCGAGCTCCTCGTGGTAGGCGTGCGCCATGTGCTCTCCGGCCAGCTTCGAGACCGCATACGTCCAACGCGCCTCGCCGACGGAGCCGATCGTCGAGACCGATCCCTCGCGCACGTTGTGGGCGTGTACGCCGAAGACCTCGCTCGTCGAGAAGTCGACGAAGCGCTCGAGCGTGGCCCGCGTGGCGTGCGCAGCCTCGAGCGCGTTGTACGTCCCGATCAGGTTCACCCGCAGAGTCCGGACCGGGCTCTCGCGCACCGTGTCGACCCCTGCAATCGCGCCGCAATGCACGACGTGCGTCGCTCCACGCGCCGCCTCTTTCAGCGGCTCGGCGTCTAGGAGGTCTCCCTCGACGAACGTGAGGTTCGGATGCTCGGCGAGCTCTGTCCCCGTGAGGGCGTCGCGGTGCAGGTTGTCGTAAGCGACGATCTCGTTCCGATCGACGAGGCGCCGCGCGAGCGTCGTGCCGATGAAGCCCGCGCCGCCGGTGATGAAGATGTGCTTGCCCTCGAGAGCCACCGGCGGCGAGTGTACCCCCGTACTATTTGACGCAAGTGAGCTTGCTCCTGATCCTGCTTCTCTTGGTGTTCGGGGGCTTTCCTCTCGCGGCAGCAACCGCGGTTGGGACCAGTTCCACCGCAGGGGCGGCGGCGGCCGCGGCGCCTGCCGCTTCGCTGGCGATCACGTTCTGGCCGAACGGAACGAACGGACGGGTGATTCGGTGGACGCTGCGCTGCGCCCCGCCGGGCGGATCGTTGCCGCGGCGGGCAGACGCCTGCCGGCGCCTCGCAGCCATTGGGGATCCGTTCGCACCCGTACCGAAGGCAACGGCGTGCACGGAGATCTACGGCGGTCCCCAGGTCGCCCGCGTCCGCGGGCCGTTCCGAGGGCAACGAATCGCGACGACGTTCCATCGGCGCAACGGCTGTGAGATCGGCCGTTGGAACCGCGTGCGCTTCCTGTTCCTCAGGCGGTAGCCCAGGGCGCTCGACCCGTCCGCGCCAGGCGCGCCGATAGCATCGGCGCGCGATGGCGACCGTCCTCTTCGTCGGCGCCGGGCGGCATCAGCGCCGTGCGATCGCCCGCGCGCGCGAGCTCGGGCATCGCGTCGTCGGCGTCGATCGAAACCCCGAGGCCCTCGGGCTCGGTGAGGCGGACGTGGGTGAGGTCGTCGACTTCGCGGACGTGGAGGCCGTGATCGAGGTAGGTCGCCGGCATCGTGTCGACGGCGTCTTGACGGTTTCCGCCGACCGCGCGGTGCCGGTCGTCGCCGCAGTGGCAGAAGCACTCGGGCTGCCTGGAATCGGGCGCGAAACGGCGCACCTGATGACGAACAAGATCGCAATGCGACGCGCACTCGGCGACGCGGGCGTTCCTCAACCGCGTTTCGCGGCGCTTCGCTCCGTGTACGACGGCCGGGCGGCTCTCGATCACGTGGAGCTGCCCGCAGTGTTGAAGCCCGCCGATTCAGGCGGGCAGCGCGGCGTGTTCCGGCTCGACTCGGCCGACGATCTCGACCGCCACCTCCATGCCGCGCTCGCCGAGTCGCTGACGGAGGAGGCGATCGTCGAGCACTACCACGAAGGGTTGGAGCTGAACGGGCTTGCGGTCGCTCGCGGGGGCGACGTTACGGTCTTGACGCTCTCGGACCGGCTGCGACCACCCGGGGTCGGCTTCGGGGTCGGCTGGATCCATGTGTATCCCGCCTCGATCTACGCCGACGCGCTGGAGGAGGCGCAGCGCGTCGCGGCCCACTCCGTGCGTGCGCTCGGCCTCCAGGACGGAGTCGCGTTCCCCCAGCTGCTCGTCACCGATGCGGGCGAAGTCCTCGCGATCGAGGTGGCCGCGCGAATCCCCGGCGGTCAAATGGCCGACCTCGCCCGCCACGCGATCGGGGTCGACCTCGTGGAGATCGCGCTCCGGCAGACGCTCGGCCAGGACGTGGAGAATGATCTCGTCGAGCCCCGGTTCCAGCAGCCGCTCGCGATCCGCTTCCTCACGGCGAGTCCGGGCCCGCTTCCTACGGGGCGGGTACGAAGCGTCTCTGGCCTCGAGCGCGTGCTGGCGTTCCCGGGCGTGGTGCAGGCCGACGTCTTCCTGGCGGAGGGCGAGGAGATTCGGCCCGTGCGGCTCGACGGCGACCGGCGCGGCTACGTGATCGCCGTGGCCGACACGAACGTGGAGGCACTGGAGCGGGCTGATGCAGCCGCCGGGCTGCTCGACGTCGATGTCGAGGCTCCGGTCGAGGCGTCTCCGCACCGATGACCTGCCGGTTCGACCTCCAGCACTATCGAGAGCTTCTCGATGCCGCGCGGGCCGGCCGTTACCGGTTCGCCTTCTTCGACCAAGAGCCGGCGCCCGGCGACCTGTTGTTGCGCCACGACGTCGACCTGTCGCTCGAAGCCGCGCTGGAGATGGCCGAGCTCGAGGCCGAGCTCGGAGTGGCGGCGACGTATTTCCTGATGACTCAGAGTGTCTTCTACAACCTCGGCTCGCCGGTCGGTGAGCGGACGCTGAATCGGCTGCGCGAGCTCGGGCATCGTGTCGGCCTCCACGCCGTCTGGCCGCGCGTGGAGCTCGACGACCGCTTCGATCCCGTCGTCGCCTGGCACAACCCGGAACCCGAATACATGCAGGCGGCCTTGGAGGGGGCTGCGAACGTCATGGAGCCTCGTTTCGCCGTCAGCTATCGATCCGACTCGAACCACCACTGGCGCGACGGCTGCCCTCACGAGGAGCTCGCGTCCGGATCTCTCGACCGCCTTCAGCTCCTGATCCATCCGGAGATCTGGGTGTTCTCGGGGGAGACGATGCGCGAAACCATGGTGGCCATGCTCGACGCCGAGCGGGAGCGTCGTCTGGCGCAGCTGGCCGACGACCGCATCGACATGTCGTGAGGCCGATCACGATCCTGATCACGGCTTCCGGTGCTCCCGGCACCGCGGCGCTCGCTCGTGCGCTCCGCGCAAACGGCGAGCGCGAGGTCCGTCTGGTCGGAACGGACATGGCTGAACGCTCCATCGGCCGCTCGCTCTGCGACGCGTTCCACCCGGTCCCGCCAGGTGCAGAGGACGGCTTCGCGGACGCCGTCCTCGACATCGCGCGACGGGAGGGCGTGGACGTGGTGCTGCCGCAGTCTTCGTTCGACCTCCTGGGGCTTGCGGAAGCAAAGGACCGCTTCGACGACATCGAAGTGCTCGTCTCCTCACCGGACGCCGTCCGCCGTTCGAACGACAAGGCCGAGACGTATGCCCTGCTCCAGCGGATCGGGGTGCGCGGGCCGGCCTTCCGTCGCGTTCGCGGCGGGGGCGAGGCAGCCGCCGCGGCCGAGGAGCTCGGCTACCCCTCGCGTGACGTCTGCTTCAAGCCGATCTTCTCGTCCGGCTCTCGCGGCTTCCGCGTGTTGTCGGCGTCGGCCGACCGGCGCGAGCAGCTGCTGACGAACCGCCCCGGCGTGGCGCAGGCGATGCAGCTGGACGATTTGGTGGAGCTCTTCCCGGATGGTGAGGGGCCCGAGTTGCTCGTGATGGAGCTGGCAGAAGGCGAGGAGCGCACGATCGACGGGATCGCGCGCGAAGGCCGGATCGCGCTCGGACACCCGAAGACGCGCGAGTCGATGCGGGCCGGGCTCGCGATGTACTTCGAGACGCTGGACGACGCCGGGTTGATGGACGTGGCCGAACAGATCGTGGCCGAGCTTCGACTCGACCACTTCTTCAACATCCAGCTCGTCGGAGAGCACGTGATCGAGATCAATCCCCGCATCTCGACGATCGTGTACCAGGAGGATCTCAACATCCCGTACCTCGGGGTTAAGCACGCCCTCGGCGAGATCGGCGAGGACGAGCTGCGCTCGCTGCAGACCCGCGTGCGCCCGTCTCGCCGTGCCCTGCGCTACTTCGACCAGGTCGAGTGGGACGAGTGAGCCAGGGCCACGTCAGACGCACTCAGGGCACTTCAGTCGCAATGCCCACCTCTGGCCGGGAGTTCCCCAACCCTTGGGATGGATCTCCCGCCCCTGGGTCGGTATTCCCAACCCTTGGGTTGGGGGCCCAGGATAGGACGTAGTAACCGCTCGCGAGAAACGGCGGTGTGCCAAAAGCGTGACGAGTAGTCCCCAGAGAGCCGAGGTCGATCGGCGGCCGATGCGAGTCGTCCATTGCCCGGTCAACATCGCGGGCATCCCGTGGACGAACGTCCGGGCGCTGCGCCGTAAGGGCGTCGACGCGAGGCTCGTCGTTTTCAACACGCAGCCGTTTCGCCCGAACGACGCCGACTGGAACCTCAACCGTCCCCGCGGTCTCCTCCGGCGCCAGCTGGTCCAGTGGCGCGCGCTCGCGAACCTGCTTCCACGCGCGGACGCCTTCCATTTCTACTTCGGGCTCACCCTCGTCCCGCAGGCGCTCCAGTTCCCGCTCCTGCGTGCCCTTCGAAAAAAGAGCGTCTTCCACTTCCTCGGCTCGGACATCCGCGGCAAGTCGTCCGCTGAGCTCGCCTATGCGCAACGCGCCGACGCGCGAGTCGTCGGCTCCTACGACGCCAGCAGATGGGTACCCGATGCCGAGATGATCCCGCCTGGGATCGAGCTCGATGTCTACCGACCCGTCCCGCCGTCCGGGCGAGAGCGGCCCTTGATCGTGCATGCGCCCTCGAGCCGTGCCCGCAAGGGCACCGAGCACGTCGTCGCGGCCTGCGAGAAGCTGCCTGTCGAGCTCGAGATCGTCGAAGGCCTGCCGAACGAGCAGGCACGTGAGCGTTACGCGCGTGCCGACATCGTGGTCGAGCAGCTGAACGCCGGCTGGCACGGCATCCTCGGGCTCGAGGCCATGGCCCTCGCCAAACCGGTGGTCACCTTCCTCCACGACGAAGCCGTCCGCCGAACAGAGGAGGCCTTCGGGGTGAAGGTGCCGATCGTGAACGCGACGAAAGACACCCTCGTGGACGCGCTCCGACCACTTGTCGAGTCGCCCGACCTGCGCCGTCGAATCGGCGCCAAAAGCCGTGCCTACGTCGAGCGGGTTCATGACGCTGACAAGATCGCCGACCGGCTCGTCGAGCTCTACGCACGGCTGTGATCGAAGACCTGCGCCGGCTGGCGAAGCACTCCGCGATCTACGGGCTCGGCGGCCTGGTCTCGCGAATTCTCGCGATCCTGCTCCTCCCGCTCTACACGAGCTACCTCGAGCCGGACGACTACGGGCGGGTCGAGACGCTGATCGCGCTGACCGCGGTCCTCGTGACCCTCCTGCGAGGGGGGATGTCGAGCGCATTCTTCCGCTTCTACTTCGATTCGAGCGAGACTGCGGACCGACTCCGCGTCCTGCGCACGTCCTTCTGGTTCACGATGGCGATGGCGACCGCGGGCCTGATTGCGGGCGTGGCGCTGGCTTCACAAATCGCCGCGGCGCTGTCGCTCGGCGACGGGCAGGAGAATCTCGTGCGGGCTGCGTTCGTCGGCCTGTGGGCCCAGATGAACTATGAACAGCTGACGTCGCTGTTCCGGGTCGAGGAACGATCAATCGCATACGTCTTCGCGAGCCTCGCGAACGTCGTGATCACGATCGGGGCGACTGTCGTCCTTGTCGTCGGCTTCGACCAGGAAGCACTCGGCGTGATCGTCGGGAACTTCCTCGGAACGCTCACGGTCTACCTCGCCCTCCTCGGCTACCGCCGGGAGCAGCTCGGCCTCCACTTCGACCGCGCACTGCTCCGCGAGATGAACCGCTTCGGGCTCCCGCTCGTTCCCTCAGGCCTCGCGCTCTGGACGCTGAACTTCAGCGATCGCTTCTTCCTCGCGCATCTCGCCGGGCAGGGCGATGTCGGCCGCTACTCGCTCGGCGTGCGGATCGCGTCGGCGATCATGCTGCTGCTCGTCGCCTTTCGCACAGCGTGGCCGGCCTTCGCCTACTCGATCGAGGACGACCGGGCCGCGCGGCGCACCTACGGATTCGTTCTCACCTATCTGCTGTTCGTGACCTGCTGGGTCTCGCTCGCGCTCGGTCTGCTGGCACCCTGGCTGGTACGACTGCTTGCGCCCAACAACAGCGCCTTCTGGGCCGGAGCGAGCGTCGTTGGACCGCTCGCGTTTGCCTCGGCTGCGTGGGCCGCCTACACCGTCGTCGCGATCGGAGTCGGCCGCGCTAGGCGCACGCAGTTCAACTGGGTTGTGACCGGCGGCGCGGCGCTGCTCAATGTCGTGCTCAACCTGCTGCTGATCCCACCGTTCGGAATCGAAGGTGCGGCAGCCGCCCATGTCGCGGCGTTCGCGGCCATGTTCCTTGCGATGGCGTGGCACTCGCAACGGATCTATCCCGTGCCCTACCAGTGGCGGCGGGTGACGCTCGTCGTCGGCGCCGCGGTCGCCTTGCTCGCGGCAGGAAAGACGATCGACGTACCACTCGCCGGCGCGATCGCACTCGCCGCCGTCTACCCAATCGTTCTGCTCCCGCTCGGCTTCTATCTTCCCGCCGAACGAGCCAGAATCGCGCGCGCCTTGCACGTGGCCGCGCGCTGATCACGGCCGAAAAGGGAGGGCCTCGCGGTTAGTGTTGCCCGCGGCCGATGGACCATCTCGATCCTGCTGAACTCGCCGCGGTCATCGCGGCATTGGGAGCAATCCTCGTCCTCCTCGCGGACAGACGCTCGACGCTCCTCGCCGGCTTCGCCGTGCTTGCAGTCGCCGAGCTGGGCCTCGTCCTGTCTCTGAGCGACCAGGTCGGCGCCGACCGGATCTTCCGACCCGCAATTGTCGCCCTCGCCGTGCCAGGAGCCCTTTTGCTCGGCGCAGCCTCGCTCCTGTTCGCTCGCTTTCCGACGCTCGTGATGCCGATCGTGCTCCTGGCCGCGCCCTTCCGGCTCCCGCTGGACTTCGACCCCGACAATCGGTTCTTCGTCGCTGTTGCACAGGACGGAGCGCTCGGCCGCCTGTTGCCGCTCTACGCCGTGCTCGCCGCCGCGGTGCTCGGCCTACTCGTTCGTGCCGCACGCGAGAACGACGTCCAGGCGTTGCCGCGCGAGATCGCACTGCCGGCGAGCGCCCTCCTCGCATTCATGGCGCTCTCCGTGCTGTGGTCCGAGGATCTCGACGCTGCCACGAACCGGCTCGCGTACTTCCTGCTCCCCTTCACCGCTCTGGTCGCGGTCGTTGGACGCACGCCGTTCGCCCCCTGGCTCCCACGCGTACTCGCGGTGACCGCGATCGGCCTCGCCGTCGTCTTCGCGGTGGTCGGCCTATGGCAGTCGCAGACGCATCGACTGCTGTTCTCGGCGCCGAGCGTCGAGGTCGCGAACACGTACGGGGCGATCTTCCGCGTCACGTCGCTCTTCCGTGATCCGAGCCTGTATGGCCGCCACCTCGTTCTGGGAATCGCAATCCTGCTCGTTGGCGTCCTCCTGGCCCGCATTCACCTCGCGCTCGCCGCCGCGCTGATTGCGTTGCTCTGGATGGGTCTCTACGTCTCGTATTCGCAGTCGAGCCTTGCGGCATTGGGCGTCACCACCGTCGCGATCGCCGCGCTCGCCGGAGGTCGCGATCTTCGGCGGATCCTCGCCGTAGCGGTCGTCGCGATCGCGGTGGTCGGAACGGTGCTCGTCGCGCTCGAGGTCCGGAACGAATCGGCACAGCGAGCAACGAGTGACCGGTCACGTCGCGTGGAGCTCACTGCGCGCGTGTTCGCGGAGCGTCCGCTCGCCGGCGTGGGACTCGCCGCGCAGCCTCGAGCCGGTCAGGCGCTCGACGAGCGGCCCGCGCCGGTCTCGAAGTACGTGTCGCACACAACGCCGCTCACTGTCGCCGCGGAGCTAGGCGCGATCGGCATCGCCCTCTACCTGCTTCTGCTCGCAGGGACGGTGCGCCTGATCGATCGCGTGCGACGTGAGGACGCGGCGCTCGGCCTCTCGCTCGCGGCCGTCCTGCTTGCCTTGTTCGTCCACTCGCTGTTCTATGCGGGCTTCTTCGAGGACCCGATTACGTGGCTCGCTCTGGGCGTCGCGGCCGGCTTTCTGAGCGAGCGCGCTCACGCCACGGAAGCGGCGCCCCAACTCGTGGGCCGGAGCCGGCCGGAACCGCGACCATCGTGAGCGAGCGGCCGCCGTCCGAGAGACGGGAGGTCGCCGGCGAGGCGCTCTGGGCGCTGCTGGCGACGCTCGGCGGGCTCGCGCTCGTCACCACCTTCGGGCTCGGTGCCGACGCGTGGGCGTTCAAGCCGGGGTCGATCGAGTCCCATGGCCTGCTGGGACCGCTCGTTCGAGCGGCCGACGAGGAGTGGAGCCTCGGGCTGATCCGCTCGGCGGGCATCCTCGCGGGGGTGCTCGTCGTGGTTGCGGCTGC
>JBKOXM010000205.1:0-7681 GCA_046724925.1 Actinomycetota bacterium
GAGCACCTTGTCGACGAGATCGGACTCGAGAAACGCCGCCGCGAGCGTCGGGCCGCCCTCGAGCAGGAGCGTCTGGACACCGTCCTGCGCCAGCTGGTGCAGCTCCTCCGCGAGCGGTCCCGACCGCAGCTCGAGCTCCGACCCCTCCGGCAGCGGCGCGCTGCCGAAGGCCAGACGCCTCGGCTGCCGCACGACCGGCACGTCCCGCGCGTCCAGCCGTGGAGCGTCCGCGCGAACCGTGCCCATCCCCACGGCGACGGCGTCGGACCGGGCCCGAAGCCCGTGGACGAGCCGGCGAGACTCCTCCCCAGAGATCCAGCGCTCACCAGGAAGCGAAACGCGCCCGTCGAGCGTGACCGCAACCTTGTACGTCACGAACGGGCGTCGGCGCGTCGCCCACGTCAGCCATGCCTCGACCTGGGCACGCGCCTCCCACAGATCGAGAACCTCGACCTCGATGCCGGCGTCGCGCAGCTGAGGGACGCCTTCCTGCGTCGGATCCTCCACCCCCACCACGACCCGCGAGACCCCTGCGGCCAGGATCGCGTCGACGCACGGCGGCGTGCGTCCGTAACGCGAGCAGGGCGCAAGGGTGACATGGAGCGTGGCGCCGCGCGCGCGGTCGCCTGCGGCGTCCAACGCGACGACCTCGGCGTGCGGTCCTCCATACCGTTCGTGCCAGCCCTCCCCCACGATCTCCTCTCCCCGCGCGACGACGGCACCCACGACCGGGTTCGGGTGCGTCGTACCGCGACCGCGCTCGGCAAGCTCGAGCGCCCGAGCAAGGTGATTCACGCCAATGCTTGTACCAGCCGCCGGTACGCGCGCGGCAGGTCTTCCCGGCCGAAGATCGCGCTCGCCGCGACGAACAGCTGCGCCCCGGCGTCGCGCGCCGGCACGACCGTCTCCTCGTTGATCCCGCCGTCCACCTGGACGAAGACGTCGTCCGGCAGACCCGAGCGCAGCTCACGGAGGCGGTCGAGCGACTCCGGGATGAAGGCCTGGCCCGAGTACCCGGGATGCACACTCATGCAGTTGACGAGGTCGAAGCCATCAGAGGCCTCGAGGGCTCGCTCGACTGGGGTATCGGGATTGAGCGCCAGTCCGACCTCGAGCCCGTGCTCGCGCGCCAGGCTCGCCGTCGCAGCCGGATCGTCGACCGCCTCGATGTGCACGGTCACGCTGTCGCCGCCGGCCTGCGCGATCTGATGAATGTGCCGGGCCGGATTCGTCACCATCAGGTGACAGTCGAGGACCCCGCCGCGCTCGTGCACGAGCGGAGAGATCGCGCGTAGGACGACAGGGCCGATCGTGATCGGCTCGACGAAATGCCCGTCACCGACGTCGAAGTGGAAGATGCGCGCGCCCGCGTTGAGCAGGTGTTCGACCTGCCCGCCGAGGTTCGCGAAGTCGGCCGCGTACAGCGACGGCTCGATCTCCACCGCCCGCACCCAGTCGCCCCAGGCCACCGCCGGCCGATCCTACGGCGTGAGCCGGGCGATGAAGAACCCGGACGTGCGGTCGCGATGCGGCAGCGTGAGCAGAAACTCAGGCCGGCGTGGATGTCGGTACTGCGGCCACTCATCGGCCAGCGGCAGCACACGGAGGCCGGACGAGTCCACGAGATCCTCGTTTTCCGTTCGGTTGACGGTGCAGACCGAGTAGACGATCGTTCCGCCCGGACGCACGCGCTCGGCGGCCGCCTCGAGGAGCGCGCGCTGGAGGTCCGGGAGCGGCTCGGCGCGCCAGCGCAGATCGGGCCTGGCGTTGAGCACCCCGAGGCCTGAACAGGGTGCGTCGACCAGAACGTGATCGAAGCCCGTCAGCTCGGCCGGCAACTCGAGCGCATCCGCGTGTACGACGCTGACGTTGGTCGCACCCAGACGGCGCACGTTCGCCTCGAGCTCGCGCGCGCGACCGGGGTGTTTCTCGACCGCGACGACCTTGCCGGCAAGCTGGGTCGCCTTTCCTCCGGGCGCCGCACAGAGGTCGAGCGTTTGCTCGCCCTCAACCGCGCCGACGACCGCCCCGGCGAGCTGCGACCCGCGGCTCTGGGGCCAGATCAAGCCGGCTTCGACGGCGGATTCGTCGATTCGCTCGACGTGGAGAGCGTCCGGGAGCTCGGGATCGGGCGCGCCTTCGGTGTTGCCCTCCCTGCGCTGGTTTACCCGCACGACCCGCTCCGGCGGCTCGTTCTGTGCACGCATCAGCGCGACCGCTTCATCTCTGCCGAGGTCGCGCCACCAGGCCTCCGCGACCCAATCCGGATACGAATGCTTGAGCGCCGCCTCTGCTGGAGCGGAATCGGAGAGCCCGTCGAGCAACGGTCGAATCCCTTCCGACAGCCGGCGCATCACGGCATTGGCGAATGCAACCGCCCGCTCGAGGCCGGCTGCGCGCACGAGCTCCACCGACTCGTAGACGGCGGCATGGGGAGCGGTGTCGAGGTAGCCCAGTTGGTATGCGCCGGTCCTGAGAGCGGCGCGGACCGGCGGGTCGAGCTTCCGGACCGGGCGCCGGCCAAGCGTGTCGATCGCGTGATCGAGCGTGCGAGCCCTCTGCACGGTTCCGTATGCGATCTGCTGCGCCAAGGCGCGATCGCGCTCGCCGAGCGAGGCTGCCTCGCTCCGGAAGGCGCGGTCCGCGTACGCGTCCTCCTCGAAGACGCGCAGCACGGTGCGATAGGCGGCGTGCCGGGCCGGAGAGATCACCGGAGCCCGCGTCGGAACTCGTCGTACGTCATCCGACGCCCCCCTTCCGGCTGAACCTCGAGCGGCTCGAGCCGTCCGTCGACGAGGTGTGCGCGCCAGATCGTCACGCGGCGCCCGTCGAGCTCGCCGCGCGCGCCGATGTGCGGTGAGAGGGCGCGGATTTGGTTCAGCAGATCCAGCGGAGGACGCGACCAGTCCAACTCCCGGTCGGCAGCGGTGATCTTCTCGGCATACGTCACGCCGTCGCTGGGCTGCGGGCGGAACGCAGGTCGAGCCGGCAGGGACTCGAGCAGCTCGACGGCAACCCCGGCCGCGCGCGTGTAGACCGCACCCGCGTCGTCGTGCGGGCCAACCGGGAACGCACGCTGCGCGGCAATCGGCCCGGCGTCGAGCTCCTCGACCAGCTGGATCAGCGTCACGCCGGTCTCCGCGTCCCCGGCCATCAGGGCGCGCTCGACGGGAGCCGCACCTCGCCAACGCGGCAGCAGGGATGGGTGGACGTTCAACCAGAGAACGCGATCCAGCAGATCGGTGGGAACCAGCACGCCGTACGCGGCGACGATCACGGTCGCGGCGTCTCGGATGGCATCGGCCGAGAGCCGCTCCGGCTGGCGGACGGGAATTCCAAGCCGCCACGCCGTCCCCTTTGCCGGCGGAGCCGTCGGCTTTCGGCCTCGGCCGGCCGGACGGTCGGGGCGCGTGAGCAGAAACGCGATCTCGTTGGTCGCCGCGAGCCGCTCGAGCACGTCGGCGCCCAGAGGAGCGGTCGCCGCGACCGCGATCGGATCAGCGAGTTGAAGGGTCTTAGCCGAGACCGAGGATGGGACGCGGCCGGAGGACGGCAAGCGCCTCGCGGCGGCTCTCCGGCGTCGTCCGGTCGAGAATGAGGACGCCGTCGAGGTGGTCGAGCTCGTGCTGTGCGACTCGCGCCGCCAGCTCGGATAGCTCGAGCCTGAGGTCCTCGCCCGACGGAGTCTTGGCTTCGAGGGTGACGCTCGCAGGCCGCTCGATAGGCATCAGCGGCACGCCGTGCAGCGACAGGCAGCCCTCCTCGTCGACCTCGGTTTCCTCGGCCTGGTCGACGACGCGCGGATTGACGAGGGCGAGCGTCTCGCCGTCGCGCACGAAGACGAAGACGCGGCGCAGGATGCCGATCTGCGTCGCAGCCAAGCCGGCTCCGTTGGCGTCGTCCATGAGCCGGGTCAAGCGTTCGACGAGGGCTTCGAGGTCTCCGTCGAACTCCTCCACCTCGCCCGCTTTGAGCCGCAAGGCGGGGTCCGGGTACTGGCGGATCTGGGCCAGCGCGCGCCGCCGTCGTTCCTCCGCCTGCGGATCGAGCTGTTCAGTGCGTACCTGACCCGCTTCGTCAGCCACAGTCGTCTCAGTCTAGAGCCGCGGGCCCGGCTGAAGGCGCCCTTCCCTTCGAGGCTAGACGCTCTGCGGATCGACGTCCACGACGGCTGTCAGCCCCGCGCGACGCATTGCGGGCGCTGCTGCGCTCAAGAGCCGTCCCAACCGCGCGGCGAGCGGTCTCGGCTCGGTCGTCTTCGCCAGCAACTGAGCCCGGAAGCGGCCACGCAAGCGCAACAGCGGCGCCGGGCCGAGGACTTCCACGCGCTGGAGTCCTTCCCGCAGCTCGTTCAGGGCCTGCGCGGGCCCACTGGGGTTCGGCCCGCCCACGACCACGCGGACGAGGTGGCGGAACGGCGGGTAGCCGAGCTCGCGCCGCCGCTCCAGCTCGCCTGCGAGGAACGCGGCGACGTCGTGGCGCGCAGCGAGCTCAATTGCACGCGAATCCGGTTGGAACGTCTGCACGATCACGCGGCCAGGCGCGTCGCGCCCGCTGCGGCCGGCGAGCTGCGTCAGAAGCTGAAATGTTCGCTCCTCGGCGCGAAAGTCCGGCAGGCCGAGGCCGGTGTCGGCGTCGATGACGGCCGCTAGCGAAACCCCCGCGAAGTGGTGCCCCTTCGCCACCATCTGCGTGCCCATGAGCACGGCGCGCTCCGCGGCGGCGAAGCGGCGCAGCGCCTCGGCCGCCGCTCCGGGTTTCGCGACCGCGTCCGCGTCGAGCCGAATCCGCTCGAGCTCCGGCACTCGTTCCTTGAGCTCGCGTTCCAGTCGCTGCGTCCCCGCGCCGAGCCGGGCGAGCTCTGCTGAGCCGCACTCGGGGCACTCCTCCGGAGCAGCCTCCGAGTACCCACAGTGGTGGCAGCGGAGCGTTCCCTCCTGATGCAGGACGAGGGAGACATCGCAGTTGCGGCAACGCCGCGTCTGGCCGCAGCCGCGACAGTGAAGAGCAGGCGCAACCCCGCGCCGATTGAGAAGCAGGATTGCCTTGCCGCCACGCTCGGCCAGCGCACCGAGCTCGGCGAGCAGGGGCGCGGACAACGGATAGCCCGCCTCGCGGCGCAGATCGACGACCCGCACCGGAGGAAGGGCGCGCGCGACCCGGCCGCCGAGCTCCAGGCGCTCGAGTCGTTCCCAGCTCTCGGGCCGCGGCGTGGCGCTGCCGTAGACGGCGACGGCGCCCTCGAGCACGGCACGCTTTGCGGCGACGGTCCGCGCGTCGTACCGCGGGTCCGATTCCTGCTTGTACGAGGCGTCGTGCTCCTCGTCGACGCAGATGACGCCGAGGCCGTGGACGGGGGCGAAGATCGCAGAGCGCGCCCCCACGACGATCCGCGCCTGCCCGCGCGCGACGCGCTCACGCTCGTCCCGGCGCTCTGCCTCGGTGAGCCCGGAATGCAGGATCGCGACCGACTGGCCGAACCGCGCGACGAAGCGGCCCAGCGTTTGAGGCGTGAGACCGATCTCCGGGACAAGCACGATCGCCCCGAGCCCACGTTCGAGCGCCGCCCGACAGGCCTTGAGGTAGACCTCGGTCTTCCCGCTGCCCGTCGCGCCGTGAAGGAGATACGTCCCCCCGCCCTCGTCGAGGGCGGCGACGATCCGGCCGAGCGCGTCGCTCTGTGCTGCGGTCAGCGCCTTCGGCTCGGCCTCCGCTGAGAGCGCATCTCTCAACGCGGGGGGCGGCGTCTCCTTGCGACGGCGCGGCGCGTGCGGTGCGATCAGCTGGAGCGCGCGGGCGGGCGTGGTGCCGTAGTAGTCCGCCAGCCAGAGAGCGAGATCGACCAGGGTCGCCGGCAGCTCGTCGACGACTCGCTCGACCGGTACCGCTTCGATCCCGGGTGGTGGCGCGCCGTCGACGTCGACGACGATGCCGCGCCGCCGCGCGCCGTGGAACGGCACCTCGACGAGGGCGCCTTTGCCGAGGCCGTCCGGCACCTCGTAGGTGAACGTCCGCGCCAGCGCACGCGCGGTGACGAGCGGATACACGGACGCAAAGCGGGTCACACCACGAGCGTACGCGAGGCCTGGGTCGGCGCCTGCGGCCCTCCCTTGGCACGAACTCGGCACACACCCGCGCGGGTGTTCGCGCTACCGTCGAGGACGGGTGGTGGGTGGACGCCTCTCCCCACCCGATCGGGTGGGGAACGGGACCGCTACGGCTCGCCTCAGCTGAGTACTTCTGCGGCCTCGAGCACGAAGTCCGTGCCGAAGCCAAGGAAGAGCCCAAGCAGGAGCATCCACGTGACCAGGATCGGGAACCCGAACTTGCGGTTCACGTTCATCAGCTCTTGGACGACGTAGAGGATCGAGCCCGCGGCGACGGCGAAGAACGCGACCGAAATCGCCTCGTTCACCCACGCCTGGCCGACCACGGTCCCGAGGAACGTCGGGCCCCCGCCGATCAGGCCGAGCAGCGCGAGGAAGCCCCAGCTCGGACGGACGTCGTCACCCGACATCGGCCCGATGATCCCGAAGCCTTCCGTGGCGTTGTGCAGGCCGAAGCCGATGATCAGCGCCAGCGCGAGGCTGATCTCTCCGGCCGCACCGGACTGGCCGATCGCAAGCCCCTCGCCGAAGTTGTGCAGCCCGATCCCGGTCGCGATCAGCAGGGCCAGGCGGCGCCCGGCGGTCAACGACTCGTACCACGAGCGCGACTCGAACTCCTCGACGGCTGCTGCGCCTGGGCCGACGAGATCCGTGCGACGGCGGCGGCTGAGCCAGCGGTCGTAGTAGACGAGGCTCATCAGTCCGGTGACCACTCCCGCCATGAGCAGCGCCCCGAGCCCTGCAAACTCCGCCCACGAGCCGTCCCCGGCGGCGGCCTCCTCGAGCGCCTCTTCGACCGGCGCGACGCCGTGCACGAGAACATCCCAGAGCAGGAAGATCAGGATCCCCGCGGCAAGCGCGCTCAACGAGGCGCGGATCCGAGCGTCGGTGTTCCGAACGCGGCCCAGGGGTAGTCCGAGGAAGATGGTGAAGCCGGCGACTGCTCCGAGGACGAGAATCTGGGCCGTGGACAAGTTCGATGCTCCTTCCGTCGGCTGTAAGGGTCACCTTACAAAACGACCGCGACTATAGTCAGGCTCCCGTTCCGGGTCAAACACGCTTCGTATGGCACAAGGTCACTCGGTCGACGAATACCTCGAGACGATCTACTTCCTCGCCTTTCCGATCGGCGAGTACCGCCCTGCCGGGTCGGGGTCGCTTACGGTCGCCGCTCGCGTCGCCGAGATGCTCGGCGTCTCCCGCGCCTCCGCCGGCGAGATGCTGAAGCGGCTCGAGGCCGGCGGGCTGATCCGCCGTGGCGAGCACAAAGAGGCGCTGCTGACGTCAAAGGGACGCGCGCGCGCCGAGCGCGTCGTCCGCAAACACAGGATCATCGAACGCCTGTTGACGGACTTCATGGGCTACACCGCCGCCGAGGCGCATGTGTACGCGGACGAGCTGGGCGACACGTTCTCGGACGACATGGTCGAGCGGATCACCGAGAAGCTCGGCAATCCGGAACGCTGTCCGCACGGCTGGCCCGTCGACCCCGCTCTCGAACAGGCCGAGAACCGCGAGCTGACCTCGCTGGCCGAGCTGGAGCCCGGCGAGCGGGCCACCATCGTCCGCCTCGC
>JBKOXM010000116.1:0-8624 GCA_046724925.1 Actinomycetota bacterium
GGGCAGAAGCCCGTGAATCGCGCCTGCTAGGATATAGCAGACGCGCTATGGCAAGGCCCGAGCGAAAAACGGCGATCGAACGCCTGCGCGAGCGGGCTCGCGAAGCGATTCAGCCGGAAGGCGGTTATCTGTTCGCCCAGATTGCAGACGACGTCGCGTCGCGACGTGCTGAGCGCGGCCTTTCGCAGCGCGAGCTCGCCGAGCTGACCGGGACGACCCAGTCGGCAATCGCCCGCCTCGAGCGTGGCGGCCGGCCGCCTCGGATCGACACGCTGCTCCGGATCGCCGACGCGCTCGAGTGCGAGCTCGTCGTGAAGCTCACCCCGCGCGCCTGACCCCCGCGCGGTTAGCGACCCTCGAAATGCGGGTCGCGTTTCTCGAGGAACGCGGCGACGCCTTCGCGGAAGTCCTCGGTCTGCGTCGCCGCGGACTGCAGCTCCGCCTCGAGCTCGAGCTGTTCGTCGAGCGTCGCGGTCTGAGCGTGGTCGAAGAGCTGCTTGGTCAATCCGATCCCTCGGGTCGGGAGCGCGGCGAGCTCGCCGGCCAACATCGCGGCACGCTCGGCCAGAGCGTCGGCCTCGACGACTTCGGAGACGAGTCCCCACGCATGGGCCTCAGCCGCCGAGAGCCGACGGCCGCTCGTCATCCATTCGAAGGCGCGCGCGTAACCGAGCAGCCGATGGATGAAGAACGAGCCGCCCGAATCCGGGATCAACCCGATGTTGATGAACGCCGGCACGAAAGTCGCGGAGTCGGCGGCAAGTCGGATGTCGCAGGCGCATGCGAGCGAGAGTCCGGCGCCTGCTGCAGCGCCGTTGATCGCGGCGATGACCGGCTTCTCGAGCGCGCGGATCGCTCGCACGGCCGGGTGATAGTTCGTTCTCAGCCGCTCGGCGATGTCACCGGCCGCCTCTCTGAACTCCGTCAGGTCCTGGCCGACGCAAAACCCTC
The DNA here is from genome assembly GCA_046724925.1 of Actinomycetota bacterium. Classification (GTDB taxonomy): domain Bacteria; phylum Actinomycetota; class Thermoleophilia; order Gaiellales; family Gaiellaceae; genus JBKOXM01. Next base: position 952 of record JBKOXM010000116.1, read on the forward strand.
TTCCGGCGCCCGTGAGCACAACGGCCCTGACCTCTGGATCGGCGGCGGCCTCGAGCGCGGCCGTGAGGTCCGCGAGCATGGCCGCGGTGAGCGCGTTGAGGACGTCGCGTCTGTTGAGCGTGACCGTGACGACTGCCACGTCTCGACTCGTCTCGACCTCGGCCACAGCACCTCCTTCGTGTTTCCTGCGAGCTGGACGACGCGCCTGAGCACCGAACGGCGATCGGCTCGATACAGGAGCGCGGACGATCTTCGGAGGTGCAATCTTGGCGCATTCCGGTGACCCACCCGCGCAGGTATAGGCCCCTAGGCTTCCCATAGAGGTGCCGCGGGGACCCCTGGGGGCAGTTGGGCACCGATCCGGCGCTCGGCCGGACGGCGACGTAGGCACTCGCGCCGTTGCTAGCTTGGCTTGGTGGCCGAGCTCACCTACATCGACGCGATTCTGGGGCCGGGCCGCGCCGAGTCGACGAACGGAACACCCTCGGACGCCGAGGCGCTCGATGCCTACTCGCGCGTCGTGATGACGGTCGCCGAGCGACTCGCGCCTTCTGTCGCGAACCTGCGCGTTTCGCGGCGCGTCCGCGGCGGTCGGCTTCTCGACGGCGGCGGCAGTGGCGTCGTGATCACGCCGGACGGATTCATGCTCACGTCCGCCCACGTGGTCGAGCGCGCCGCCGGCCCGAGCCGAGCGTCGTTCGCCGACGGCAGCGAATGTGAGGTGGACGTCGTCGGCACCGACCCGCTGTCGGATCTCGCTGTTCTGCGAGCGGACAAGCACGAGCTTGCGCCGGCGCCGCTCGGGGACGCGGAGACCCTGAGAGTCGGGCAACTGGTCGTCGCGATCGGCAACCCCCACGGCTTCGGCAGCTCGGTGACTGCCGGCGTCGTCTCCGCGGTCGGCCGATCGTTGCCCACTCGCGGCGGGCGGCTGGTCGAGAACGTGATCCAGACCGACGCGGCGCTGAACCCCGGCAACTCGGGTGGAGCGCTCGCAGATGGACATGCCCGCGTCGTCGGTGTCAACACGGCTGTCGCCGGGGTCGGCCTCGGCCTTGCGGTGCCGATCGACTCGGTGACGCGCAGCATCGTCGGCGCTTTGATGCGAGAGGGTCGCTTCCGCCGCGCCTACCTGGGAATCGCAGGCGGGGACCGGCCGCTTCCCCCGCGCCTCGTCGCCGCGCTGGGCCGCAGCACCGCCGTCGAGATCGTCGAGGTGGTGGACGAGAGCCCCGCCGCAGCTGCGGGACTCCGGCCCGAGGACTTGATCGTCGAGGTCGACGGCACCGCGATCACGGGCGTCCAGGATCTCCAACGGATGATGACCGGCGAGCGGATCGGCAGCCGGCTCGAGGCGACCGTCGTCCGCGGAGATCAGACGATCGCTCTCGAGCTCGTGCCGGTGGAGCTGAACGGCTAGACAGGTGGCGGGGGGCCGGCGTGGGCCTCATGCCCCGTCAGCTCGATCACAACCTGGACGACGAGCGCAATCGCGATGATCCAGACGACGCTCAGCGGCGAGAGCACGTCCTTCATCAGTACTAAGACCACGCCGAGGAGTGCAGTCGCGACCCGAAGCAGGACGTCGACGTCCACGAGCACGGGCGGCGTTGCGAGCTGGATTGCCGCGAGCCCGAACATCGCGAGGGCGAGGCCCATTCCGAGCACCCAACCCTTGTCGTCGTAGATGTCGACGCCCCCGCTGGAAAGGATCGCGAGCTTGACGCCGACGCCCATGGCCGCGATCCCTGCAACGACGGGGAAGTGCGCGTAGGTGAAGACGAGACCGCTCACGATGCTTCGCCGCACCATCGAGGAGTCGAGGAACTCGAAGTAGAGCCACCACAAGGCCGCCGCCGTGACGAATCCTCCACCCGCCGCAAGCGCGGTCGCCGTCTCCCAGCTGACGTCGTGCACGCCGAGGACCACGGCAAGCACGGATTCGCCGAGGACGATGATCGTGAGCAGGCCGAACCGTTCCGGGAGATGCGTGACGTCGATCGGCGCGCGCGGGATCAGTCGCCAGCCGAAGATCGGCGCGACCAGCTCGATCGCAAGCGCCAGACCCCAGAGGAGGTAACGCGCGGGCGGCTCGAACGCCAATGACACCAGCCAGATGAAGACGGCCGCGGCGAACAGCGCGAAGTACAAGGTCGCCAGCGGCCGGGCCGCCTCCACGAACCGAATCGCGCGGGCGTACAGCACGAGCAGAACAAGTCGCCCGCCGACATAGGCAAGCGGAAAACCCTCCGAGTGACCTTCGAAGACGTCGGGAATCGTCGTCGCAACGGCGGCGACCGTGAACATCCCGATCAACACGAGCAGCCGATAGGCGAGATCGTCCGTGTCGAAACGGTTTGCATAGAAGGTGAAGCCGGCCCACATCCAGAAGACAGCGACGAAGAGGCCGAGGTAGCGAAGCGCGCCGCCGAGCGTCGGATCGTTGCTGAAGCTCATTCCGAGCTCCGCAATCGCGACGACGAACACGAGATCGAAGAACAGCTCGAGCCACGTCGCGCGGCGCTCGCTTTCGACGCCGCTCTCGGTCGTGCGCAGGCGGGGAGGGTCGAGGAAACGGGACAGGGCGCTCACGGCCGCAGAAACGACCGCGCGCCGCGTCTCATTTCCGACGCAACAGGAGCAGGAGACCGAGCGCGGCTGAGAGCGCGACGAGCCGGTTGACGTCGATTGCCGGCCTGAAGGAAACGTCGTCGCCGCGGATCACGTATGCGCCGGCCGGTCGAGCGACGACTCGGAAGCCGCCTCCGCCGTTGTGCTCCGAATCTCCACCGCCGCCGGCGGCGCCGCGGACGACTGCGACCGGCACGACCGTGACCCCGTTCCGTGAGATCGGCTCGCCGAAGACGCGCTCCACGGTCAGCGCGTCCCGAACTCCCTTCCACATCTCGTCGACGTTCGGCATCACTGCCTCCTCTCGATTACGAAAGTCGAACGGAAATCCGCCACGAGGGCCGCCACCGGCCGTCTGCTTTGGTGAAGACGTCGGTCACCGCATATTGGCCGCTCAGGTCCCGCTCCTCCATGGAAGCCTCCCAGTCAAGCCGCGCCTTCACGACCGCCACGTCACCGAAGGTGCGCGCGCTGACCTCGCTGACCGAGAGCGATCGAGTCTCGATCGACGCGAGGCCGGCGAGCCAGTCGCGCTTCGGCATGTGGGGCGACACGCCGCCTTCGCTCGAGAGAACAAAGTCCTCGGCCAACAGTTCGTCCGCCGCCTCCGCGTCGCGTCGCGCGACGACCGACGCCCAGTGCTCCTCGAGCGCTTCGAACTCCTCACTCACGGTCGCGCTTCTCGACGAACCGCCGCACGGCCTCTTGCGGCTCGTCCGTCGCCATCGAGAGTGCGAGCCAGTCGCGGGCGTGGTTGATCGTCTCGTGCCAGGCGAGGTCCTTCCAGAAGTTCAGGTGCTGCTTCGCATACCGAGTGGTCTGCGGCAGCTTGCGCGCGAGGTTGTCGACGACGGCGTCGACCTTCGCGTCGAGCTCTGACACCGGTACGACCCAGTTCACGAGCCCCCACTCCGCGGCCTGCGCGGCCGGGATCTCGTCACACATGAGCACGATCTCGCGCGCCCGCCGATCTCCAACCATGATCGTCAGCCACTGCGTGGCACCACCGGCGGGCACCGAGCCGTGCTCAGGGCCGACATGTCGGATGAAGGCGTCATCCACCATGACCGCGAGATCGCAGGCCATCTGAAGCTCGTTCCCGCCGCCGACACAAATGCCGTTGATCCGCGCGACCGTCGGCTTGCCGATCTCGCGCAGCCGGTCGTGGGCGTCCTTGAACGCGCCGAACCATTTCCAGTACTCGTTCGGCTTGCCCAGGTAGTCCTGCGCCCACGACTTCAGGTCGGCCCCGACGCAGAAGGCGCGGCCGGCGCCGGTCAGCACGACGACGCGGAGCTCATCGTCCCAGGACGCGTCCTCGCACGCACGCGCGAGCTCGCGCAGCATCTGGAAGTCGAACGCGTTCAGGACGTCCGGCCGGTTGAGCGTGATCGTCGCGCGGGGTGGCGCCTTCTCGTAGACGATGCGCTCGAAGCCCAATTCATCAGGCGAGCGGGGTGCGGGATAGGACGGCTCGCTCATTCCCGCGGCTCGCTTACTGCAGTTCGGCGAAGTGCACGTAAAAGGGGACGCCCATGTCCATCGCGTCCTTTCCGGTCGCCATGAACTCGTCGGTGCGTACGGCCGCCTTGAACGCGTCCATGTCGGCGAACTGCCACTCCGCGTAATAGGGGAACTTCGGCTCGCCCATCGGCGCGCCGAACACCTTCCCGTGCCGGAATGTCCCTCCGGGAACCTTGCGGCAGAGCTCCACATGCTGCTCGTAGCGCGCGGCATCGGGCTCGCTCTCGTAGAGGACGAACGCTCGAATCATGCTCCTCCCTTGGATCGCCGAGCGCTGAGCGTATAGCTTGGCGTTCAGATCGAGGAAAGGAGATCGAGATGGCCGGAAAGCTCGTGCATTTCGAGTTCCCTGTGAAGGACGTCGAGAAGGGGAAGCAGTTCTACTCCGCCGTGTTCGGCTGGCAGTTCGGCGACAGCGCCATGCCCGGGATCGAGTACTACATGGTGCAGACGGGTGAGGACCAGGGCGGCGCGGTGACCACCGACGACGGCGAGAAGGGGCCGATCGTCTACTTCGACACCGACGATATCGACGCCACGATCGCGAAAGCGCGCGAGGCGGGCGGCGAAGCCGAGGACAAGCAGCCGATCCCGGGGATCGGCTGGTTTGCACGCTGCAAGGACCCTGAGGGGACCCCGTTCAGTCTCTACCAGACCGACGAGTCCGCTCCCGCGCCGGGGCAGTAGGAGGTTTGTCGGGAGGGACCGCACTCGCAGTCGCCCTGACCGTCGTCGGCGGCGCCGCCGGCGCGATGCAGGCCGCGATCATGGGCCGCTTCGGCGAGCAGGTCGGAACTCTCGAGGCGTTGGCGTTCGCAACGACGCTTACCGCACTGCTCGCCGCGGCGATCCTCCTGGCCGCACGCCAGAGCCTCGCCGGCTACGCCGAGGGAGCGCGCGCGGCGCCGTGGCTATGGAGCGCCTCCGTCATGGGCGGGATCATCGTGCTCGGGATCACCTTCGCGGCACCGCGGATCGGGACGACTGCGACGATCGGGATCATCACTGCCGGCAACCTCGCGACGGCCGTCGTGATCGACCGGTTCGGCTGGTTCGGGCTCGACCGGATCGCGATCACCTGGCCGCGGGTGCTCGGTCTCCTTCTGCTCGCAGCCGGGGCCGTGCTGACGCTCAAGCGTTAGAACTGGCCGGTCAGACGCTCACGCGCCTCAGGATCGCCCAGCCGACCAGGGGAGTGAGTGCGGCGAGCGCGTACGCGGTCCGCCACGACGTCGCCGAAACCGCGGCGGCAAACGCGATCGGCGCGACGAGCCCGAAGAGCCCCAGCGTTGTCTGCTGGACTCCGATTGCGGCACCGGCTCGCGCGCGGCCCGCCAACTCTGCGGCGGCGGTGAACGACAGGCCGTTCCACGCCATCGAGAGCGTGCCGGCGAGGACGAATCCAATGACGACGAGCGCGACCGGACCGCGCAGGACAGCGGCCACGAGCGCAAGCGCGGTGAAGGTGGCAAGGCCGATCCACCGAAGTGCGGGGACACGCGCGCCGAGTCGGTCCGACCACGCGCCCGCACCGATCCGCGCGACGATCGCGAAGAGCTGAATCAGTGCCAGTACCCCTGCGGCTTCGCTGTCCGACCAGCCGCGCTCGTCGTGGAGGTAGAGGACGACGAAACCGATCACCGCGATCTGCGCGAGCACGTAGAACCCGCTCGCCGCGCACAGGAGCCAAAGCCGAGTGTCTCGCAACGACCACGGGACCGTCTCCGCGATGTCCTCGCCCAGCGGACGATCCCGGATCACGAGGGCTCCGATCGACGCCGCCACGAGGCTGAAGACCCCGAGCGCGACGAACGCGGCGCCAAGACCGGCCGCGTGGTCGATGGCGGGCAGGGCGACGGCGGCGAGCGCACCGCCGACCGGGATCGCGGTCTGCCGAATTCCGAGCGCGAGCCCGCGCTCGTGGGCGCCGAACCACGCCATGACCGCGCGACCGCTTGCGGCATTGACGCTCGCTCCGAAGGCTCCCGCGAGGACGAGGAGCGACATGAGGGATGCAAGCTCCTCGGTCAGCGCGACTGCGGTCAGGCACACGCCCCCGACCGCAAGCCCGCCCGCCAGCGTCCAGCGCTCGCCAAAGCGATCTGCGACGAGGCCCCACGGGAGGAGAGTGATCGTCGCACCGATCCACTCGGCGGCGAGAACGAGGCCGACCTGAGAGAGCGTCAGCCCAAACTCGTCCCGCAGCGCCGGAGCGAGCACCGGAAGCCCGATGCCGACCACGGCGAAACTGGATTGCGCGAGCGTCCCTGCCGCAAGGACGGCCCAGCGGTAGCGCGGATTTCCGGTTAGAGACCGAACGGGTTGAAGGGCTTCGGGCTGGTCGAGAAGAGAACGCTCTTCGTCTCGAGGTAGAGGTCGAGCGTCTCCAACCCGAGCTCCCGGCCGAAGCCGGACTGCTTGTAGCCGCCGAAGGGAACGCTGGGAAAGGCGGTATACGGCATGTTGATCCCTACCGTCCCCGACTGGATCCGCCTGGCCAGCCGATGGCCTCGAGCGGGATCGCCGGTCCAGACGGTCGCGTAGAGGCCGTATCTCGAGTCGTTCGCGATTCGCACGGCGTCTTTCTCGTCTTCGAACGGGATCGCGGTCACGACCGGCCCAAAGATCTCCTCTTGCGCGACAGTCATCCGGTTGTCGACCTTCGCGAGCACGGTCGGCGGGTAGAACGCACCCTTCCCGTCGAGCGGCTCGCCGCCGGCGACGATCTCCGCGCCTTCGTCCCGCCCCTGCTCCACGAAACCGTGCACCTTCTCCCTGTGTGCATGCGAGATGAGCGAGCCGACCTGCGTCTCCGGTTCGAGAGGATCGCCAACCTTCAGTGACTTCGCGTGGTCGGCGAACTGCGAGACGAAGTCGTCGTAGATCGTGCTCTCGACCACGACGCGCGAGCGCGCCTCGCAGCTCTGGCCGGCTGAGTAGTAGATCGACCAGACCGCGCTCGGAATCGCATCGGCCAAGTCCGCGTCCGCGAAGACGATGTTCGGGCTCTTTCCGCCGAGCTCCAGGGTGATCCGCTTTATCGGCTCGGCGGCCATGCGCATGATCTCGGCACCGGTCTTCGTCGAACCCGTGAACGCGATCTTGTCGACGCCCGGATGCCGAACGAGATGCGCTCCCACGGTCGTGCCCGGCCCCGGGACGATGTTGACGACGCCCGGCGGGATCCCGACCTCCGAAGCCAGTTCGCCGATGCGCAGGGCGGTGATCGGAGTGGCCGAATCGGGCTTGAGCACCACCGTGCAGCCCGCAGCCAGTGCCGGGGCGAGCTTCCACGTCGTCATCATCAGCGGGTAGTTCCAGGGCACGATCTGCCCCGCCACGCCGACGGGCTCTTTCAGCGAGTAGAAGAGGAGCGAGCCGCCGATCGGGTTCGAGCGGCCGGCGATCGTCGCGATCGCGGATCCGTAGAAGCGGAAGTTCTCCACCGCCTGCGCCAACTCCGCCTTCACGGAGGTGATCGCCTTGCCGACGTTGCGCACCTCGAGCTCGGCGAGCTC
>JBKOXM010000147.1:0-4193 GCA_046724925.1 Actinomycetota bacterium
GTGCAGTTCCTCGGCAGCCGGGGTGACGCGGAGGGCGGCGGGGAGCGGCAGTTCGTACCTGCGAGCGCGACCGCCGAAGCCGACTTCGGTTCCTCGGCCGCAGACGACGACATCCCCTTTTAGCGATGGCGCAGAAAGACCAGCGACAGAGACGGCGGGGGCCCGCACCAGGAGGCCCGATCAGGCGGCGGAACTGCTTCTTCTGCCGCGAGAAGATCGACGAGGTCGACTACAAGAACTTCAACCAGCTGCGCCGCTACATCTCGGAGAAGGGAAAGATTCGGTCGCGCCGCATCACGGGCGCGTGCCGCCGCCACCAGCGCCAAGTCGCGGTTGCCGTCAAGCGGGCGCGTGAGATGGCGCTGCTCCCGTACGTCGCCGGCTAGCAGGACGCGCGTATGGAAGTGATCCTCCTGCAGGACGTCGACAAGGTCGGGCTGCGCGGTGACGTCGTCAACGTTGCCCGCGGCTATGCGCGCAACTTCCTGATCCCGAGGCGCCTGGCTGAGCAGGCGACTCCCACACGGCTGGCCGAGCTCGAGAAACGCGACGCGCAGCGCGCGCGCCACGAGGCGAAGGACTACGAGCAGGCCCAAGAGATCGCGGGCCGGCTCGCGAAGGCGGAGCTTCGGTTCGACGTCAAAGCAGGGCCGACCGGATCGCTGTTCGGTTCCGTCACGCCCACGAACATCGCCGACGAGCTCTGGCGCACCGAGAAGATCAGAGTCGACCGACGCAAGATCGGGCTGGAGGAGCCGATCAAGCGAATCGGCCGCTACGACGTGCCGATCGACGTCTTCACCGACGTATCTGTCGAGGTGCGTACGATCGTCGTTCCGGAGGGCGGCGAGCTCCCGCCTGAGGAGGAACTCGAGGCGATGCGAGCGGCCGAGGAAGCCGAGGCGGCAGCGGCCGAGGAGGCCGCGGCCGAGCGCGCCGCCGAGGTCGAGGAGGCGGTCGCCGAGGTCGAAGCGGAAGAGGAGCAGGAGGAGGCCCCAGACGAGCAGGAGGGGGCCGGCGGGGACGACGCCGCAGCCGAGCCGCAAGCTGCCGGCGGCCGCGCACCGTCCGAGTCAGAGGGGTAGCGGCCAGCCGCAAGGGCGCGTCTGGACTGACTGTTCCACAGGTGCGGCCGCGCCTGTGGAATCTCGCACGTTTTTCTCGCTCCGAGCGGTCGAATCGTCCACAGGTCTGTCCGGTAGACCTGGGACAATGGTTGGCCTTGTTCCTGCAAATCGAAGGTTTTGAGCATGTCGAAACCCGCCTCGTCCAGACCTATCAACGCTCGCTCAAGCGTGGTTGATTACGACCACATGGCGCAGCTCGTCCAGGCACCGTCGACGGCGCCGGTCCCCCCGCAGAACCTCGAGGCGGAAGAGTCGGTCCTCGGGGCGATGCTGCTCTCCCCCGGCGCGATCGGAGCCGTCAGCGAGATCCTCGACGGAGGCGATTTCTACCGTGAGAGCCACGCCAGGATCTATCGGGCGGCGCTGGGCCTGTACGGGCGGGGCGAGCCCGTCGACGCGATTACCCTCGTCGACGAGCTCGAGGAGCGCGGGGAGCTCGAGGAAGTGGGCGGACGGGTCCGCATCCACGAGCTCGCCGCGCTCGTCCCCGCGACGGCAAACGCCGCGCACTACGCCCGGATCGTCCGGGAGATGGCCACGCTCCGGGGCCTGATCCGGACAGGAAGCCACATCGCCCAGCTCGGCTGGGACCGCCCAGGCCCGACCGAGGAGCTCGTCGATCGCGCGGAGCAGGTGCTGTTCGAGCTCTCGCAGAGCCGTATCTCCAGCGAGTTCAGTCACATCGAGTCGCTGCTCAAGGAGAGCTTCGAGCGCATCACCGCCCTGTACGAGGCTGGAGCCGAAGTCACCGGCGTCCCGTCCGGATTCCGGGAGCTCGACCGGAACACGTCGGGATTCCAGCCGGGCAATCTGATCATCGTCGCGGCCCGGCCGAGCATGGGTAAATCGGCGCTCGGCCTCTGCATCGCGGCGAACATCGCCGTACGCCACGAGATCCCGGTCGCCCTGTTCACGCTCGAGATGTCGAAGGCCGAGGTCACGCAGCGGCTGATGTGCAGCGAGGCGAAGGTCGAGTCGCAGCGGCTTCGCACCGGGAAGCTTGCCGTAGACGACTGGCCCCGCCTGACCGCCGCTTGCGACAAGCTGGCGAAGGCGCCGATCTACGTCGACGACACAGGGTCGATCACGATGATGGAGATCCGCTCGAAAGCGCGGCGGTTGAAGTCGACGGAGCCGAACCTCGGGCTGATCATCGTCGACTACCTCCAACTGATGACGTCCGGTGCCTCCGCCGAGAACCGCGTGCAGGAGGTATCGCAGATCTCACGCCAACTGAAGGTGCTCGCACGCGACCTCGACGTCCCGATCCTCGCGATGTCGCAGCTTTCACGCGCCGTCGAGCAGCGCCACGACAAACGGCCGATCCTCTCCGACCTCCGCGAGTCCGGGTCAATCGAGCAGGACGCCGACATCGTCGTCTTCATCTATCGCGACGAGTACTACAACGAGGACTCGCCCGAGCAGGGACTGGCCGAGGTCCACCTGGCGAAGCACCGAAACGGCCCGACCGACTCCCTCAAGCTCTCGTTCCTCAAGCGCTACGCCAAGTTCTCAGACCTCGCGGCAGCTTAGGAGTGCTCATGTTCGATCAGACGATCTGCATCCCCCCTCGCGCCACCTCGTTCATTGCCGTGTGCGAAGCCTGCGCCGGACAGTCGCTCCCCAGCCGTGGTTACCTGGGCTCGACGGTCGAGGGAAGCCTCCCGCTCGCGAACGATCACGGGCACGTCCTTTGCCCGCGCGGACACATCATTCGCATCCTGCGCGCACTCCCGGCAAGCTCGCTGCGGTAACCGCCGCCCGACCGGCGGCTGAGGCAGACTTCCGACCGTGCCCGCGACCGTAATCGGAAGCTAAGTTTCGAGCCCGTGCCGGCGACAGTCATCGTAGGTGCGCAGTGGGGCGACGAAGGCAAGGGCAAGATCGTCGACCTGCTGGCGCAGCACGCAGATCTCGTCTGCCGCTATCAGGGCGGACCGAACGCGGGCCACACGATCATCGCGAACGGCGAGACGTTCAAGCTGCGCCAGATGCCGTCCGGCATCGTCTCCGGGAAGGAGTGCGTTATCGGGGCAGGCTGCGTCGTCGATCCCGAGGTCTTCGTCGCCGAGCTCGACGATCTCGAGGCGCGCGGTATTGCGACCGAGGGCGTCGTCCACCTCTCGGGCAACGCGCACCTGGTGATGCCCTGGCACGTCGCGCTCGATCAGGCGAGCGAGCGCCGGCTGGGGAAGCTCCAGATCGGCACGACCCGTCGCGGGATTGGGCCGGCGTATGCGGACAAGTCGGCGCGACTCGGGATCCGCGTTCAGGACCTGCTCGACCCCAAGATCCTGCGTCAGAAGATCGAGATCGCGCTCGCTGAGAGGAACGTCTGGCTCGAACGCGTCTACGGAGCCGCGCCGCTCGTGCTCGAAGACGTGGTCGCGCGGCTGGAACAGGTAGCGCCGCGCCTCCATCCATACGTCGCGGACACGTCCTTGCTCGTGGATCGCGCGCTGCGCGACGGGAAGTTCGTCCTCTTCGAAGGCGCGCAGGCGACGCTCCTCGACCTCGACCACGGCACCTATCCCTTCGTGACCTCGTCGAACCCGATCGCCGGCGCAGCCGCAACCGGGATCGGGATCGGCCCCACGCGGATCGACGCGGTGATCGGCGTGGCGAAGGCGTATGTGACCCGGGTCGGGGAAGGGCCGTTTCCCACCGAGATCGAGGGCGACGACCAAGCGCGCGTGCGCGAGCTCGGAGGTGAGTTCGGCACCGTCACCGGACGCGAGCGACGCTGCGGCTGGCTCGACCTGGTCGCGCTCCGCTACGCAGTCCGGCTGAACGGGATCACGTCGATGGCGTTGACGAAGCTCGACGTCCTGTCCACATTCGCGGAGCTGCCCGTCTGCACGCGGTACGCGCTTCCGGATGGAACAGAGACCGACGAGTTCCCCGAGCACCAGAGCGACTTCCACCATGCGCAACCCGTATACGAAACGCTGCCCGGCTGGCAAGAGCCGCTCGACGAGGCTGCGACGCTCGACGAGCTGCCGACGGCGGCGCGAGGCTACGTGGAGTTCATCGAGCAGAGGCTCGACGTGCGGCTCTCCCTGATCG
>JBKOXM010000168.1:0-4448 GCA_046724925.1 Actinomycetota bacterium
AGAAGGAAGGTGTTACGCCCTGCGTTCCAGACGAGCCGGATCGAGTCGGCGAGGAGCCGCGGGAGGTCGCGGAAGGTGCCGCGCGAGCCTTCCGGGTCCATCACCTCCCACCACGGTTTTCGCCGTTGCGCGCGGGCGGCCGGCTGCGGCGCGCCGTCCGCGGCGCCACCGGCGCTGCGCGTGAAGATCACGCGGTCGTCGCTCACACCGCGAGTTGTACCGAGGCGGGGCCCGGTCGGTTCCGGCGCGGGCCCTCCACCTGCCCCCGCGGTCCCCTGACGGGACCCAACCCCATGGGTGGGAATCCCATCCCCTCGGGCCGGATCCCCTCTTCCGGTAAAGGGATCCCAACCCCCAGGGAGGGAGATCTTCCGGCGGAATGAGGCTACGGCCCTGAGCCTGTCCGACCGGTGCCAAAAGCGGGCCGATTCACGGGACCGCGGTCGGCTCGACCGAACGATCGGTTTAGTTGAATCGCTGCTGCGCGGCCTCGATTCCCTCGCCCGCGATCGTCTCGACCGCATCGGCGGCCCGAGCTACGATCGCTTCCGGATCGTCCTCCGCCGCAAAGTCCGACAGGACGTAATCCGCAAGCGGCCGCGGATCGCCTCGCTCGGGACGGCCTACGCCGATTCGCAGCCGGGCGAACTCCGGACTGCTGAGATGCGCCGCGACCGATCGGAGCCCGTTGTGCCCGGCCAACCCGCCGCCGAGCCGGGCCTGGAGGCGGCCGAGATCGAAGTCGCCTTCGTCGTGCACGACGAGAACGAGCTCCGGCGAAAGCTTGAAGAAACGGGCTGCGGCACCGACCGACCGGCCGGATTCGTTCATGAACGTCTCGGGCCGAAGCAGGGCGACCTTGCGACCGTTCAGTCGTATCTCGGCAAGCCGACCTGAGAACTTGCCACGCCAGGAGGCGCCATGGCGTCGTCCCAGCTCCTCGGCAACCATCGCGCCGACGTTGTGGCGGTTGCGGGCGTATTCCGGTCCAGGGTTTCCGAGCCCCGCCACGAGCAGGTCGAGCGTCGGAGCGTGTTCGCCCCGACGAAACAGCCGCATCAGTGGCTCGGCCCGTGGGATTGCCGAGAATCTGGGTCGCGAGAAGCGAGCCAGGAAAGGACGCAGGGAGCGCTCGTATTAGGAGATACGGGCGCGACTGAGGACGCGGCCTGGCGACGTCTTATCGCGGGCCAGAGCCCGGAGGATCTCGCCGGCTGAGCCACTCACTCCTCGGAGGTTTCCTGCTCGCCGGCGCCCTCGGCCTCCGGCTCGGCCTCGCCCTCGCCCTCGGCACCCTCGGGCAGCTCGCCCTCCGGCACCTCGCCCTCGGCGAGCTCCTCTTCCTCTTCCTCGGAGACCACTTCGGGCTCGACGAATCGCGTCGGCATCGTCATCGTCGCGAGCACCGTCTCCTCGGGATCGTCGAGCAGCGTCACGCCCTCGGGCACACGCAGATCCGCGACGCGAAGCGTGTCGCCGATCGCGAGCCTGGAGACGTCGAGCTCGAGCCGTTCGGGCACCTCGAGAGGAAGCGCCTCGACGTTGACCTCGCGGTTCACCTGCGAGAGCACGCCGCCCTCCTTGATCCCGGGCGACTCCTCCGCCCCCAAGAGCTCCACCACGACCTGTGCCTGGATCGGCTGGTCGAGACGAACCTCCTGCAAGTCGATGTGCATGATCCGGCCGCGAAGCGGATCCTGCTGGTAGTCCTTGAGTATCGACGCATGCGCGGTCTTCTGACCATCGAGCATGACGTCGAGGATCGCGTGCAGGCCGTGATCGCCGGTGAGGGCGCGTCGGAGCTCCCGCTCGGAAACGCAGATCGCGTGCGGCGTCTTCCCACGTCCATAGAGAACACCGGGAATCATCCCGGCGCGGCGTAGGCGCCGGGAATCGCGGGAGCCGCGACCCTCGCGCTCCATCACCGTCAGCTTGACTCGCTCACCGGCCACGGCCGGCAAGTGTAGCTTCCGCCGGAAAGTGCAGTTCGCTTTCGCGGTGCACTTTCCGCCGAGATCCCGCAGCGAGACCTTCGGCTTCCTCTGGCACCGGGGGGCGGGTGCTCGCGAGGCTTACTTCTTGATGTGCAGGTCGATCCCGAGCAGGACCAGCGGCCAGAGCAGCACCGCCAGGACCGCCGACACGATCAGGCGCAACGTATCGAGCTTCTCGAAGTAGTCGTTGCTGGCGGCGACCGCGACGCCGATCACGAGCCAGATGATCCCGAGCCACCCAGGGCGGCGCATCGATCGATCTCTGCCCGTCTCCAGGAATGCGGAAACCGCGACGTCCGCGCCGCGCCCGCAAACACCGGCGTAAACGGGTGCGTTGTGAGCGTCTTAGAAGAGCTGGTTCTCGCCGCCGAAGATCGCCGAGACCGACTCGTCGGAAAACGCGTTCATGATCGTCTCCGCCAAGAGACCGGAGACGGTGAGCACGATCATGTTGTCGGGCCGGTGCAACTGGTCGATCGGGACCGTGTCCGTGACGACGATGCCAGCGATGTCGGCTTCGCCGAGGTTCTTCAGCGCTTCCTCCGTCAGGAGTGCGTGTGTGACGAAGAGCCAGACGTCCGTGGCGCCGTGCTCCTTCAGGGTCCGCGCACCGGCGAGCAGCGTTCCGCCCGTCATCGTCGCGTCGTCTCCGACGATCGCGACCTTCCCGCTCACGCGGCCGGTCACCTCAGTGACCTCGGCCACCTCGTGCGCGGGCCGCTGCTTGTGCATCACCGCGAAGCCGCCGCCGATCATCTCGGCGAAGCGAAGCGCGTGCTTCGCACGGCCGGCGTCGGGCGCGACCGACACGACGCCTTCGCCCGTCAGGCCCAGGTCGCGGAAGTGGTTCGCGAACAGGGGCAGCGATGTCATGTGGTCGACGGGGATGCTGAAGAAGCCCTGGATCTGGCCGGCGTGGAGGTCCATCGTCAGCATCCGATCGGCGCCTGCGAGCTGCAGCATGTCGGCGACTAGGCGGCCCGAGATCGGCTCGCGCGGCTTCGCCTTCCGGTCCTGGCGCGAGTACGGGAACCACGGTATGACGGCCGTGATCCGTTTCGCCGACGCGAGCTTCGCCGCCTGGATCATGAGCAGCAGCTCCATCAGATTCTTGTCGACGGGCGGTGAACCGGTCTGGACGATGAAGACGTCGTTGCCGCGAATCGACTCGCGGTAGCGGCAGTACGTCTCGTCGTTTGCAAATGTCTTTAGCTCGACGTCGCCGAGCTCGACTCCGAGCTGCTCGGCCATGCGCTGGGCGAGCTCGGGGTGGGAACGGCCCGAGAAGACCATGAGGCGCTTCTGAGGCCCACGCTCGATCCAATGTCCAGGCTTCGGCTCGACCGCCGCGGTCGCGCCCTCGAGCCCGGGCAGGGCCAGCTCAGTCGTCGCGCTTTCCACGGAGGTATCCCTCCTTTGTGACCTGGCGCGGGGGGAAGCCGGCGAGCGATTCGGGTGGGACGTCATCGGTGATGTAGGAGCCGCCCGCGATCCACGCGTCGTCCCCGATGGTCACGGGCGCCTCGAAGCCATTGTGAATGCCCGTTCTGACGTTTCGGCCGATCGTCGTCCGGCCCTTAGGCCGTCCCGGCTGGTGTGGGTAGTTGGCCGTGATGTTTCCAGCGCCCACGTTTGTTCCTTCGCCGATGTCTGCGTCGCCGATGTACGAGAGGTGTGGCACTTTCGTGCCCTCGCCAATCTGGGAATTCTTGATCTCGACGAACGTGCCTGCCTTGGCGCCGGGTCCGAGCACCGTTCCGGGGCGAAGGTAACAGAACGGTCCAATCGTCGCTCCCTCGCCGATCTCGGCATCGTCGGCGACGACGTGCGGTCCGATCACGACGTCGCTCGCAATGCGTGTTGCACCCCGCAGAACCGTGAAGGGGTGGATCGTGGTGTCGGGCTCGATGTCGACTCCGGCGTCGATCCAAGTCGTCTCAGGATCGACGATCGTCACTCCCGCGAGCATGTGCGCCTCGTTGATCCGCTTGCGCAGCACCGCCGCCGCGGCCGCGAGATCGGCTCGGGTGTTGATGCCGACCGGCGCGTCCGAATCGGGCGAGCGGTAGACGGCGGTCTTCTCGCCGGCAGCGACGAACTGCTCGATGGTGTCCGTGAGATAGAGCTCGCCCTGGGCGTTGTTCGCGTTCAGTCGGTCGAGCGCGGGCCAGAGTGCATCGGAGCGAAAGACGTAGATGGAGGAATTCAGCTCGCGGATCGCACGTTGCTCGGGCGTCGCGTCGCTCTCCTCGACAACCGCTTGGACGGCCCCGTCGCCGTTGCGAACGATGCGGCCATACGGCAGTGGAGCCCGCGCCTCGAAGGAAAGGATCGTGACAGCCGCTTCGGCGCTTCGGTGCTCTTGGACGAGTCCCTCCAGCACGGTCCGTGTGAGAAGCGGCGTATCTGCGACGACGAGCACGTCGCCCTCGAAGCCGTCGAGCGCACGGCGGG
>JBKOXM010000159.1:0-8321 GCA_046724925.1 Actinomycetota bacterium
GCCGGAGCGCGAACGGCGCGGCGGCGAGGGCCAGCACGACGAGCAGTGCAAGCGCGAAGCCGATCGTGCGATGGAAGAGGAAGGTGGGAATGAGCACGGCGACCAACGCCGCCAGGCTCCAGATGAGCGCTCCCGAAGCCCCGCCCGCTCGCACGACGCGGCCCACGAGCGCCCCGGGGACGAGCAGAAGGAGGCTGGCGGAGGCGAGCCGCAGCCACAGGCCGACGCCCTCGGCCGGCAGCGCGCGGGAAACGAGCAGCGCCGCGAGCGCGCCGAGGACGAGCGGGAGCCGGCTCACCGGCTCTGCGCGAGCAGCTCGTCGGTCGAGCGGGAGCGCAGCCAGCGCGCTGCGTCCGCGTACATCCTGCCGCGCTCGCCCCGGAACAGCCTCCCGCGCATCGTCAACGCAACGGCGAGCATCCGCCGTGTCCGGTCAGCCGCAGCCGGGCCGTCGTGCTTCGCGAGGTACCGCAACAGGCCGCGCAGGTTCTCCTTGAAGAAGCGCCCGCCATGCGAGGCGCCTTGCACGTGCACGACCTCGGCATCCGGACTGAACCAGATCTCCCAACCGGCGTCCCGAAACCGACGGTGCCAGTCGGTCTCCTCGCTGAAGAGGAAGAAGTCTTCGTCGAGTTCGCCGACCTCGTCCAGCGCTGCACGCCGGACGAGCATGCAGGCTCCGTAGAGCCAATCGGCGAGACGAGCCTCCCGATGGTCGTATTGTCCGGCGTAGTACGCGTTCAGCAGCTGCGTTCGGGGGGCCAGCTTGCGCAGGAACAGGTACTCGGTCGCGATCCGCCACGGAGTCGGGAAGCCGCGCACCGAACGCTGGAGGGTGCCGTCGGGGTTGAGCAAGCGCGGCCCGACGACGGCGGCCCGCGGGCGCGCCGCTGCGAACGCGAGCAGGCGGTCGAGGCCGTCTCCCAGCATCCACGCATCCGCGTTCAGGATCAGGAACCAGTCGCCGGATGCCTCGCGCATCCCTCGATTCCAGCCGGCCGCGAGGCCGCGGTTTTCCTGCTCGACGACGCGCGCTTCCGGGAACCGCTCGCGCACGAAAGCGACCGTCCCGTCGGTCGAACCGTGGTCGACCACGACGGTCTCGTGTCCCCGGACGCTCTCGAGCGAGCGCTCCACGTACGGCATCGCGTTATAGGTGACGACGACGGCGGAGACGCGTCCATCTCTCGCCACCGTCACGGGCGAGCGCGTGGAAAGCTCGGCCGAGCGGATCCGCGCAGCGCCTCCCACCCGAGGATGAAAACACCGGGAACGGCGAGCGTGAGCGTGACGAAGAGGAACAGGAATCCCGCCGAGAACGCGGCATCGGGCGGCACGTCGAGGCGACCGAGGAAGCTGACGAAGAAGGCCTCCCTGACGGCGATCCCGTTGAGGGTGAACGGGAACAGCAGTACGAGGAACAGCAGCGGCCCCATCACGTAGAACACGCGCACCGACACGTCGATCCCGACTGCTTTGGCGCAGCACCAGACCGGCAGGATCCGGACCGCCTGGACGACGACAGTGAACGCGAGGAGCCCGACGAGCAGACGGACGTGCTCGCGATACGCGTGGATGCCCTCGTACACGGCGCGGAGAGGCTTTTCGAGCCAGACACGGCGCAGGAGGGGCGCCAGCCGCGAAAGCGGCCCACGGGCTCGGCGAGAGAAGAACAGTCCAGCGAGCACGATCGTCCCGACCACGAACACCGCCTCGACCCAGAGGTACGGGCCGACGGGATAGCGGCCGATCGCGAGCACGAAGCCGACGGCCGCCAGGATCAGGGTTGCAACGCCGCCGAGCGCACGCTCGAGCACGACCGAGGCGGCGACCGGCCCGCCTCGGCCGGGATGGCGGCGGGCCGTCTCGTACATTCGCATCGCGTCTCCTCCGATCGACGAAGGCAAGACCGCCGAGGCCGTATAGGAGACGAAATAGGCCCGCACCAGCCAGGAGAGCGGATCGTGCATGCCCTTCGCGGCCAGCAACTGCTGCCACCGCCAGGTCATCGGCCAGACCGTGACGGCCATGATCGCAACCGCCAGCACGAAGTAGCCGAGGTCGGCGTCGACCAGAATCGCAGCCGTCTTCGAGATGTCGATCTTCCAGACCAGATAGGCCAGGCAGAGGCCCGTGACCAAGAGGGTCACGACGATGCGGATCGCGCGCGTCATGTCGTGAAGCGTGCGTGGACGCGCCCGAGAGCGGAGATCGCGTCGCCGATGTCGTCCTCTGAATGCGCGGGAGAGAGTGGAAGGGAGAGGATCTCGGCGCCGGCGCGCTCGGCGACCGGAAGCGGTTGCTGATCCGGGAAGCGCTCGCGGTACCAGGTCAAGCGATGGACCGGGAGGAAGTGGATGCTGGTGCCGATGTTCTCGTCGCTGAGCGCGCGCTGGTATTCGTCGCGCGTCGCACCTGCGCGCTGGGGATCGATCCGCACGACGTACAGGTGCAGCGCGTGCCGGTCGCGTGGGTCGCGCTCGAGCGGCTCGATCCCGTCCAGTTCGGAGATCGCCTCGTCATAGCGGGCTACGTAGCGCTCGCGGATCTGCGTGTGCCGGTCGAGCTTGTCGAGCTGGCAGAGGGCGATCGTCGCCAGGACATCGGAGAGATTCGCCTTGTACCCGGGAACGACGATGTCGTAGAGCGACCCATCCCCCCGGCGCATCAGCCGCAGGTCCTGAACCCGCTCCGCCAGCTTGCCGTCGTTCGTAGCGATCAGACCGCCCTCGCCCGCGGCGACGTTCTTCGTCGCATAGAGCGAGAAGCAGGCCGCCGCCGAACGTGCGCCGGGTGGCTCGTCGCGGTAGCGAGCCTCGAACGCGTGCGCTGCGTCCTCGACGACCGCGGGTCCGAGCGCGAGCAGCGGGTCGAGGTCACAGGGTTGACCGGCGAGGTGGACCGGAATGATCACCTTCGTTCGGTCGCCGACGAGCTCGGCGACGCGGTCTGGATCAATGTTGAGGTCAGAGTCGCGCACGTCGGCGAAGACGGGAGTGGCCCCGGTGTGGACGATCACGTTGGCGGTTGCCGGCCACGTGATCGGCGTCGTGATCACCTCGTCGCCCGGCCCGACGTCGAGCGCGACGAGCGCGAGGTGCAGCGCCGCCGTTCCCGATGCCACGGCAAGCACCTGATCGGCCTCGAGCAGCGCGGCCGCCCGGCGCTCGAGCTCGGCGGTGCGGGGTCCGGTCGTCAACCAGCCCGAGCGGATCGTCTCGGCCACGGCAGCGACCTCATCGTCGCCGACCGCCGGAGGCTGGAAGCTCAGAAAGGTGCTCCGTGCGGTTGCGCTCATGCCTCGGGTGGCGAACTTCCGCGAGACGCGCGCCGCGTCGGCGCGGCGCGCTCCACGGGGCAACTAGACCAGAGCTTTCGCGTCCGCATGCGCGGTGACGAAGCGTAGGCAATCGGCCGCCGCTGCGGCCCGCTCGAGCGCTTCCTGACGGCTGTCGCCTCGTGCCAGGACGGCTCCGGCGCGATCGGCGCCGCGCAGCAGCGGACCGAAGTGGTGGCCGGGCTCGCGGTAGACCCGCACGTCGACCACCCCTTCGATGGCGCGTGCCTCTGTGACGCCTTCCACCCGCTCGAGCTTGCCTGGAGGCGCGACGAGGAACCGGGTGCACGCTCCCCCCAACGAATCAGTCGGGGCCAGGGCATACGGGGGAATCGGCTCGCCGAGCGAGGCCGCGAGCGCAAGCTCGTTCAGGTCGACGCCGAGCGCGGTGTTGCAGAGCTCGGCGTCATGGCCGCCGCCTAGGCGCGCCGCGAGCTCCATCACCTTCGGGTCCCGCTCGCCGACGACGATTTGGGTGTACGTCGGCCCGTTCTCGATCTGGAGAGCTCGTGCCGCGCGTGCCGCGACCTCCGTTGCGGCTCCGATCGCTTCGGGCTCGAGCTCGCTCGGCCAAACGTGTGCGAGCGCGACCCCGAACGCGGGCGGATCGGCGAGCCGGCGGTCGGTCACCGTCAGCGGATAGAAGCGCCCGTCGAGCGAGAACGCGTTGACCGTGATCTCGCGGCCGGGCACGAGCTCCTCAACGAGAAATCCCTTGATGCGGGAAGCCTCACCCGCGCGTTCGACCGCCTGGCCGAGCGTACCCTCGTCCGCGACGAACGAGAGCCCGCGCTGGCCCTGACGATCGGGTGCCTTGACCACGCACGGAAAGCCGACCTTCGTGGCCGCAGCGCGCGCCTCCTCAAGATCGGAGCACATCCGCCAACTCGGTTGTGGCACGCCGTGCTCGGCGAATGCCTCCCGCTGGCGTGCCTTCGAGGTTGCAAGAACCGCCGACTCAGGCGTGAGCGGATGCGGAAGCCCCATTCGCTTTGCCACCCGCGCTGCCACCGCCACCGGCCAGTCGATACCCGGCGCGATCACGCCGTCGACTCGCTCGGCCTCGGCCAGCCGCTCGATACCCGGTTCGTCCTCTGTCGAGACAATCGCCCGGCGGTCGGCGAAGCGAAACCCCGGCGCGGCCGAGTCGCGGTCGAGCGCGATCACGAACAGGTCGAGCTGGCGCGCCGCCTCGAGCAGGCCGAGCTGAGCCGGGCCCGCGCCTAGGACGAGGAGACGCTTGCTGCGCCCCGACGAGTCTCGCGCCACCACTGTTCATTCTGGCGGTACCAGGCGACGGTTCGCGCCAGGCCGTCCTCGAACGACGTCCTGGCTCGCCAACCCAGCAGCCGTGCGGCTTTGGCGGTCGAGCCGACGTGTCGGTCGACCTGACCAGGACGTTCCGGCACGTTTTGTCTGAGCGTGTCCGGCTTGTCCAGCATGGCGAGCACGAGGTCGGCGATCTCGGAGATCGACATGTCCGTGCCGGTGGCGAGATTGACGACCTCCCCGCCCAGCGAGTCGAGGTCGGCCTCGATGATCGCCTCGATTGCCTCAGCGTGGTCGTCGACGTACAGCCAGTCGCGCGAAGCATGCCCGTCACCGTGAATCGTGAGCGGCCGGTCGGTGAGCGCCTGGATGATGAAGCGCGGGATGACCTTTTCGGGATGCTGCCGCGGCCCGTAGTTGTTGAAGGGACGCGCGATCACGATCGGTAGCCCATATGTGACGAAGTAGCTGTACGCGAGACGATCCGCGCCCGCCTTGGTCGCCGCGTACGGGCTGCGTGGATCGAGCGGGTGGCGCTCGTCCATGGGCGCGGACTGCGCGGTCCCGTACACCTCGCTCGATGAGATCAGGATGAAGCGCTCCACGGGCGTCGCGCGGATCGCGTCGAGTAGGATCTGCGTCCCTTCGACGTTGGTGGTGACGAACTCCCGCCCACCTTCCTCTATCGACTTCTCGACATGCGACTCAGCGGCGGCGTTGACGATCACGTCGACCTCCGAGACGACGTCCTGAACGAGCTCCTCGTCGCGAATGTCGCCGTGCACGAACGAGAGCCGCTCGTGCGACATCACGTCGGCGAGGTTGTCGACGTTGCCCGCGTACGTGAGCGCGTCGAGCGAGACGACCTCATACGGGGTCTTCCGAAGCAGGTGGCGGATGAAGTTCGCGGCGATGAAGCCGGCTCCGCCGGTCACGAGCACGCGCTTGGGCACGACCGGCAGCCTACGTCACAAGGGCTCGCTCAAGGGGCGCGCAGGCTGTGGGGCGCATGGCCGGCGTGCGAGGAGATGCGGCGGAAAGTCCGTCGCGTAAGCGCGTCGGACTTTCCGTCGTCAGAGCTCGCGGTCGATCGTGTAGAGCGGCCTGCCCTCGACCTCCCGATGAATCCGGCCGAGGTACTCGCCGACGAGAGCGAGGATGAAGCCCTGGACACCGAGGACGAAGAGCACCGCAACGCCGCCAAGCAAGGGCCCCGGGAAGTTCTCGTTCGCAATCCAGAACCACACCGCGTAGATGCCGAGCGCGGCTGCGACGAGCGTGCAGACGATGCCGAGCGCGACACCGATCCACTGGATCGGTTGCGGCCAGAATCCCGCGAGCACGTGGAGTGCCAGACGCGTCAGACGTAGCGGGGAATAGCGCGACGAGCCCGAGCGCGGAGCGTGGGCGACGTCGACCTCGACGACACTCGCGCCGCCCGAGAGGACAAGTGCCTTGGTGAACTTCTGGCGCCCGATCGCCCCGAGCATCGGCTCGACGGCGGAGCGCCGATAGGCGTTGAAGGCGCATCCGAAGTCGGAGATGCGAACGCCGGTGAAGCGGCGCAGCATGCCGTTGATCACCCGCGACGGAAGCGTCCGGCCCCACGAATCGTGCCGTGCGCGGCGGCGACCACTCGCGACGTCCGTCCCGGCCTCGACTGCTTCGACGAGCCGGGGAATGTCCTCAGGCGCGTTCTGGAGGTCGCCGTCCATCGTCACGAGATATTCGCCGCGGGCCCGCGCGAACCCGGCGTGCATCGCCGGATGCTGCCCGAAGTTGCGCTTGAAGCGGACAGCTCGAACGCGGTCGTCGGCGGCGTGCAGGCGCGCGACTTTCGCGAAGGTGCCGTCGGTGGAGCCGTCGTCGACGAAGATCATCTCGAAGCTGTGCGGCTGCTGCTCGAGTGCGGCAACAGTGCGCCGGTACAGCTCGTCGACGGTTTGCTCTTCGTTGAAGATCGGGACGATCACGGAGATCGAGGGCGCCGCTTCGTCGTCCATGGGCGGACGCTCGATCGTCTCGATCCGGGTCTCGGCCATCGCGAAAATCCTTGCAGAACGTCGGCGGAAAGCGCGATTTGCCCGCCCGCCCAGGTACCGCGGAGGCCCTTTTCAAAAGGCTCATCTCGGGTGCCTAGATTCGCTCCGATGGGCGGCCGATTCGAGCCTGGTGAGCAGATCCTGTTTCGGAGCGTCAAGGACGGACGCAAGCTTCACGGCGCGCTGCCCGTCACGGTCGTCCGCGATGACACCACCCTCAGTGTTCTGTACCTCTCCGAAGGGACGCCGATCAGATGGCCCTCGCTGGCCGATGGGCGGGACATGCGCTCGATCCCGCCCGAAGAGGCATTTGCCTCGGAGTGGACCACGGTCGAGCGAAAGTGGGAGGGAGAGGGAATGCTGATGGTGACTCCGCGCGGCGCGGCCCATTCGGTGTGGCATTTCTGGGAGAAGCCCAACCGCTCGTTCTGGGGCTGGTACGTCAACCTTCAGGCTCCGTTGCGCCGGACTGCTCACGGATACGACTCGGAGGACCACCTGCTCGACATCTGGGTCGAATCGCCGCGCAGCTGGGAGTGGAAGGACTCGCACGAGCTCGACGCGGCGGTCAGGGTCGGCTACTACACCGCGGATCAGGCTGGGGCGATCCGCGCGGAGGGCAAACGCGTCCTCGGGCGCATCGAGCGCTGGGCTTCTCCGTTCTGCGACGGGTGGGAACGCTGGGAGCCGGATCCGGCCTGGCCGAACCCCGAGCTTCCTTCCGATTGGGACCGGCTGTGAGAAAAACCGGGGAGCCGATGCTGCTTCGAGAGGTGTTTCGAGGCCGGGTCTGGGCTGCTCGCCCGCACGTGATCGTCGAGGAGCGGCCCGACCTGATCGCGGCGACGATCCCCGCAGGCACGGTGACCAAGTGGCCCGCCGACCCCGAAGGGGAACTGCTTCGCCAGCAGCCTGCCGAGTGGCGACTCGTCGATCTCGTCTGGGAAGCCGAGCCGTTGTACCTCCGCCTGCACCGACCCGGCGAGGCCCATTCCACGATCGCGTTCTGGCGCCGCGGACAATTCGCGGGCTGGTACGTGAACCTCGAAGAACCATGGCGCGAGAGCAGGTTCGGGTGGGACTACCTCGACCACAAGCTCGACCTGATCATCTGGGCCGACGGCTCGTGGGAATGGAAGGACGAGGAAGAGCTCGACGCCGCGGTCGAGTTGGGGATCCTCACCCCGCTCGACGCACGCGAGATCCGCGACGAGGGCGAGCGCGTGCTCGCGCAGTACGAAGCCGGTGCATCTCCGTTCCGCGACGGCTGGGAGGAATGGCGCCCCGATCCGACGTGGCCGACGCCCGTCTTGCCGGCGGGCTGGGACGAGGTGTAGGGCTCGGCGAGCAGAACGGCATTGGCGGGCGCCGTCAAGAACGACGTTGCTCGGGGACCGGTTCTCACTGCGTTCCTGGTCTTCGGATCCTTCTGGGGGTCCTGGGCGGCCCTCGTCCCCGGTGTGCAGGAAGCGCTGGGGCTCTCTCAGGGCGAGCTCGGTCTCGCGCTCCTCGGGATCGGGCTGGGCGCACTGCCCGCAATGGCTCTCGCAGGAGCGGCGATCGACCGCTTCAGCAGAGTGGTCCTCCCCGCCTCGTTCGCCGCACTGGCAGCGTCCACGCTGCTGCCGGGATTTGCAGGATCGCTACCGGCACTCGGTGCGGCTCTCTTCCTC
>JBKOXM010000056.1:0-6510 GCA_046724925.1 Actinomycetota bacterium
TCCTAGCTCCCTGTAAGCGGACGCCTTTCTCAGCTTCCTGTCCTCGCCGCGGGCGTCGCACAGATTTGGCTCAACCATGCGGTTCACAACCATAGGGCGCTCCGGTTTCTCGCCCTCAGCCGAACTCGGACTCGAGTCGCGTGATGCACCGGTGATGCATGCCAAAATAGAAACCCCCGCATTTGCAGGGGTTTCCTTAGCAGACCTATAAGCCGGATTCTGTCGAGGGTGACCATCCATCTACGCAGCTCACCCGGCTCCTGGGCGGGCCGCCTACGGAGCCTGTTTGCCTTGCACCGGACGGGGTTTGGCTAGCCGCCGTGTCGCCACGACGCTGGTGGGCTCTTACCCCACCGTTTCACCCTTACCGTGAGCGATCTCCGGAGATATCGCCTCGGGCGGTCTCCTTTCTGTGCCACTTTCCGTCGGCTTTCGCCGCCTGGGTCGCCCCAGCGTCCTGCCCTGCGGTGTCCGGACTTTCCTCGGACCGGTTGCGCCGGCCCGCGGTCACCCGGCCTGCGAAGAGAATTGTAGCCCCGCTCCCGTCGCCTCGGCGCCATCCCTGAGGCGGGCACGACATTCCGGGCACTCGAGCACACGGCCCCTTCCCCAATCGCGGTGGAGGACGAACTCACCGCAGACGAGGCATTCGAGGCTGACGCCGCGGAAGAGTGCGCTCAGCTCCTGCTCGAGCGTCCGGTGTAGGGGAGCGATCGAGCTCATCTCATCCCAACGTCCGGAAGACTCCGACGACCTTGCCGAGGATCTCGACGTGCTCGGCGTAGATGGGCTCGAGCGCGGCATTCTCGGGCTGAAGTCGGACACGGCCGTTCTCGCGGAAGAACCGCTTAACCGTCGCCTCGTCCGCACTCTCGTCCTCGCCCGCGAGCGCCGCAACGATCTCCCCGTTCTGAGCAGTCTGCTGGCGGCGGATGGCCACGACGTCGCCGTCGAGGATCCCCGCGTCCACCATCGAGTCGCCCTTGACGCGAAGCAGGAAATCAGCCCGGAAGGTCTCCGGCACGGTCAGAAAGTCCTCGACGTTCTCGTCCGCGAGCAGAGGGCTCCCGGCCGCGATTTGGCCGACCAACGGCAGGCGAGACTCAGCCTCGGGCGCGGCCGTGGCGGCACGTCGTTCGTGGCCGATCAGCTCCAGCGCGCGCGGCTTGGTCGGGTCGCGTTTCAGGTAACCGCCACGCTCCAGGTTCGCGAGGTGGGCGTGAACAGTGGACGGCGAGGCGAGGCCGACCGCTTCGCCGATCTCGCGCACCGTCGGTGGATAGCCGTGTCGATCGACGTACTCGACGAGAAAGTCCCAGATCTCCTGTTGCCTTCCGCTGAGCATTCGGCCCTCCTGGTCGAACGCGCGTTTGACGAACATGTGTTCGCCATCAGGGTAGGGACTCCTTCGGACAGCGTCAAGCGCTTGGGGTCACCCAACACGATGGGAGCCGGCCTTGGCCCGGCTCCGCCGACTCAGCTGTCCGAAGAACCAGAAGCCCACGAAAATTGAGGCCGGCGAAGCCGGCCGATTTTTGTGGGCGATGCGCTGGAGAGGACTTGAACCTCCACGCCCCGCAAGGGGCACAAGGCCCTCAACCTTGCGCGTCTACCAATTCCGCCACCAGCGCGAGGGAGAGACAGTGTAGCGAGGCCTTCGAGGTCCAATCTCCCGACGAGCGATCAGCGCCCGGCTAGTCTTCGGGCCGTGCGTGACCTCTGCGCTCTCGCCGTCGACGCGGCCCTCGGCGCAGGAGCTTCCTACGCGGACGCACGCGCGGTGTTGCGACGGAGTCAACGTGTCGCCACGAAGAACGGCAACGTCGAGGCGGTCAACGATCTCGAGAGCGAGGGAATCGGAGTCCGCGCTCTCGTCAATGGAGCCTGGGGCTTCTCCTGCGACCGGCGGCTGACGGAGGACGGAGCGCGCGAAGCCGCCGTGCGCGCCTGTGCATTCGCAAGCGCGACAGGCGGGAACGGCACACGCGCGATCGCCCCTCTCGAGGCGCGCAGCGGCAGCTACCGCACTCCGGTCGAGCGCGACCCGGTCGCCGTCTCGCTCGCGGAGAAGGTGGAACTGTGTCTGCGCGCGGAGGAGGCGTTGGAGCACGCCGATGTCAAGGTCCGGCAGGCTTCAGTCCGCGCGCTGCGCGAGCAGAAGTTCCTGCAGACCAGCGACGGCGCCGAGATCGAGCAAGAGCTCGTGGAGTGCGGAGGCGGCATCGACGCGATCGCGGTAGGCGACGGCATGTACCAGATCCGCAGCTACCCGAGCGCGCACGGAGGCTCGAGCGCCCAGGGCGGCTGGGAGTTCGTCGAGGGGCTCGGACTCGAGCGAGAAGCGCCGAGGGTGGCCGAACAAGCGGCAGCTCTGCTCAGCGCCGATGAGTGTCCCTCCACCATCACGACCGTGATCCTCGACTCGGAGCAGGCGGCGCTCCAGGTCCATGAATCCGTCGGCCATCCGACCGAGCTCGACCGCGTCTACGGAAGCGAGGCGTCGTACGCCGGCACGAGCTTCCTCAAGCCGGACGACCTCGGCTCGCTGAAGTACGGCTCGGAACACATGAACATCACGACCGACCCGACCACGCCCGGCGGGCTCGGCACGTTCGGCTTTGACGACGAGGGCGTGCCGGCGGTGCGCCAACCCATCGTCGAGGAAGGTGTCCTGCGCGGCTACCTGACGTCGCGCGAGACCGCCGCCCGAATCGGCAGCGGCAGCGGCGGCTCGATGCGGGCCGAGAGCTGGAACCGCATGCCCTTGATCCGCATGACGAACCTTCACCTCGAGCCTGGGACCGGAACGCTGGAGGACCTGATCTCGGAGGTCGACGAGGGCGTCTTCTTGGAGACGAACAAGAGCTGGTCGATCGACGACAAGCGCCTGAACTTCCAGTTCGGGACGCAGATGGCCACGGAAATCCGCAACGGCAAGCTCGGCCGGATGCTGCGCGACGCGACGTACACGGGGATCACGCCCGTCTTCTGGGGCGCGCTCGACGCGATCGCGGGCCCGGACGAATGGCGCATGTACGGCCTCACGAACTGCGGCAAGGGGCAGCCCGGGCAAAGCGCACACGTCTCGCACGGCACGTCCCCAGCCCGATTCCGCGGAGTGCAGATCGGCGTCCGAGCATGAATTGCGGCCCGGGCGAGCAGACTCGGATCTGCCGGTGATCGATGCACGAGAGCTCGGCCGCCGCGCACTGAAGGCGGCCGAGGGAGACGAGGTCGAGACGCTCGTCTCGGCGGAGCGGTCGGGACTCGCCCGGTTCGCGGCGTCCGAAGTCCACCAACCGACGCTGATCGAGAACGTCGTCGTGATGGTGCGCGTCTGCCGAGACGGCAAGGTCGGAGCGGCGGCGACGAATCGCACTGACGACGAAGGTCTGGCCGATGTTGCGAAACGGGCCGCGGAAGCGGCCGCGAGCGCACGCCCGGAGCCGGATTTCCCGGGCCTGGCGCCCCCGGCCGATCTGCCGGCCGTCGCCGGATTCGACGATGAAGTCGCGTCATTCGGACCCGAGGACCAGGCTCGGCTCGCCCGAGCGGCGATCGACGGCTCGCCTGATCTCGATGTCTACGGCTACTTCACGAGCGCCGTCTCTGAGCTCGCGATCCTCTCCACGAAAGGCCTCGAGGCGCACCAACGGATGACCGACACGGTCACGCTCGTCGTTGCCGCCGGCGCCGGGGCTTCGGGCTACGCGGAGCAGACAGGCTGGGCGGCGGACGGGATCGACCCAGGCAGGGTTTCCCGCGAGGCGGCCGAGAAGGCCGAGCGAACGCGCGATGCAAGCGCGATCGAGCCCGGCGTGTACCGAGCGGTGCTCGAACCGTATGCGCTGGGCGAGCTCGTCCAGTACTTCGCCTACGACTCCTTCGGAGCGCTCGGTCTGCTCGAGGAGCGGAGCTACCTGTCAGGGCGGCTGGGCGAGCGGATCTTCGACGAGAAGATCTCGATCGCCGACGACGCGCTCGACCCGCGCGGCCTCCCGAAGGCGTTCGACTTCGAGGGCAGCCCGAAGCAGCGTGTGGAACTGATCGAGGACGGCGTGGCGCGCGGTGTGGTATGGGATCGCCGCACGAGCCTGCGCGCAGGCCGAGGCGACCAGACGACCGGACACGCGCCGCCGCCGACCCTGCGGGACTACGGACCCCTACCGTTCGCGCTCAGCATCGCCGGTGGAGACGCGTCGTCGGTGGACGAGCTGAGCGAGCTCGTCGACGACGGGATCTACATCACGCGCCTCCACTACCTGGGCATCGTCGACCCGCGCGAAGGCGTGATCACCGGCATGACGCGGGACGGAACGTTTCGGATCCGCGGCGGGCACGTGGCGGAGCCGCTCGTCAACCTTCGGTTCACCGTCGCGGTCCCGCAGCTCCTGGCAGAGGTGCCTGGCCTCACGGGCGCCGTGACGCTCGTCAACGGGAGCGACTTCTACGGCGACCGCTATCCGGTCGGGATGCTCGTTCCCGCGCTGGCGACAACGCATTTCAACGTCACCGGGACCGGCTCCGCGCCGGGGCTTTAGCTATGTGAGGAGGTGGAAGAGCGCGACGGTGTTCGCGAAGAACAGCGTCGCGACGACGACGGTCAGCCGCGTCAGGTTCCGCTCGACGATATGCGTCCCGCCTTGCGAAGCGGGCGTGAATCCCATTCCACCGAGCCCGGCATCGCGCCCCGAGTGCATGAGCACGAGCGCGATAAGGGCCATGGACAGGAATACGTGGACGATCGCGAGCAGCTGGAGCATCGCCGGGCCAGGATAGCAACGGCCTTTTGGGCCGCTTCGGCGTCAGGCTGCGCTTCCGCCTCAGTCCGCGACTTCGAGGATCGCGTCGATCAACTCGGCGGCGATCCTGTCTTTCGTCACATATCCGGCCGCGCCCGCCTGCCGCGCGTTGCCTACGTCCTCTCTGGAATTCGATCCGGTCAGCATCAGGACGCACGCCGTGGGCTTTGCCTCCCGAATGCGCCGGGTCGCCTCGAGCCCGTCCATCACCGGCATGCTGATGTCCATCAGGATCACGTCCGGATCGAGGTCGAGTGCGAGGTCGACCGCCTCACGCCCGTCTCGAGCGAACCCCGCGACACGGATTCGAGCATCGGTCGCCAGGATCGCCTCCAGCGCTTCGGCGAATAGGCGGTGGTCGTCAGCGATAAGGACGCGGACGCGACGTGGCAACTGGCTTGCGGCTTCCATAAAAGACCCCTGTTACTTGGACGAAATGTACTCCGCAAACGGCGTGGTAGGAAGGGCTCCAGCGCCTGTTCGTGCCTGATCAGGCGCGCCCATGCTGTGTGCGCGCGGCGCGTTCGAGAATCTCCTCGATCTTGCGCGCCTGTTCGTTGACGTCGTGGTCCGTGGCTGCGGCGCGGGCAGCCGGATTGGGCGTGCCGAGCGCGGCGGCACGGCGCATGCCGTCGAGGATCGCCTCCTCGGCGAGCGGGTCAACCAGCACACCGGCTTCGGGTGTGACGAACTCCGGCGGCCCTCCGATTCGGGTGGCGACGACCGAACGCCCACAAGCCATCGCCTCGAGGATCGCCTGGCCGAAGGGCTCGATCAGCGAGGGCTGGCAAAGGACATCCGAGGACGCGAGACGCCGCGGGACGTCCTCGTGCGCGATCGCGCCCGCGAGGGCGATCCCGGGCCGTCCTTCGAGCTGGGACCGGAGCGGCCCGTCGCCGACGAACGTGAGCGTTCCTTCCCCCAGCCGCTCGAAGGCGCGCGCCAGCCGCAAGACGTTTTTGCGCTCGGTGAGCGCGCCGATGCACAGGAAGGCGGGCGGGGGCGGCTTTGCCGGCCGCTCGAGCAGCTTGAACCGCTCGAGATCGACGCCGGAGTCGACGACATGCGTCTTGCCGGCGGCCTCGGGGAGCTTCGTCTCCAGCTCCCGCCGGAGATAGTCCGAGACGGCGATCACGGCTGCGGCGCGGCGGACTGCGTAGCGGGTCCCGGCGGCGATCCCGGAGATCGCGCCGATGTTGCGCACGTCCCGTCCGTGCGCGGTGAGCACAAGGGGAGCGCGTGTCGCAAAAGCCGCGATCAGGCCGGCTGGCGCCAAGAAGTGCGCATAGACGACGTCCGGCCGGAAGCGCCGGGCGGCCGAGTATGTCCGGGCGGCGAGCTGCGCGTAGCGCGCGGTTCCGCCCGCGCGCCGGTCGAGTACGGCTCGCTCGATCTCATGCCCCCGCCTTCGGAGCGCGTCTTCGACCTGCGCGACGAACGTGCCCAGGTCCGGATCCGCGGGCCCGGGATACATCTGCGAAACGAGCAGGATCTTCACGGCGTCACTAGCTTCGCTTGTTCCCGCGCCACGCCGCGCCGTGATCCATTTCCGTCACAGCCGCTGCTCCGATCCACTTCCGTTACCGGCGGGAGACACACGTGCGCGAATTTCCGGCATAGGCTGAAGCCAACGGGGCGGGAGGTGGGATTTCCCGAATTACTCGCGTGTACTAGAGGACCTGAGGTCAGGCGCTAGCCGGGCTTGCGC